>NZ_BAAAZP010000220.1:0-11811 GCF_039536965.1 Nonomuraea antimicrobica
AGCTATGCAAGGCGATCACCGTCCTGCAGAACTACGAGCTCACCCACGGATGAAAAGCCTCACTGTACAGGCTGGCCATTCGACCTCCTAAGAAACGCGAAGCGCGGTTCTGACAGGTCATGAAAGATAGCCTCTCGCTGCCTCATTGCGCTCTGGATTGTGGAGAAGTCTGGCCGATGAGAGCTGACTCGTTGGCACCTCCCGGGCGGTGAGATCGCCAAGTCATCTCGCCCGCCCTGGCTAGCGTCCCGCGTGTCAGTGGCCGAGGTTTGCTGGCGCCCGTCGCCCGCGCCTGGTACGAGTGCTGGCCGCGTCCGGCAGCCGCTCTCTACAAGCCGTCGACCGGGGCAGGTGAGGATCTGGTCCAAGCTGCTCTCGCGTGTGTTCAAGAGAAGCGCTCCCGCATCTCGGCGCAGCTGATCGCCGCCTGGGCGGCCGGTGCCACTGAACTGCTAACGACCGAGGTGCGCCCGCTGGCGCGTGAGGTTGGAGCAAGCGCGTGCCAGCGAGCCCCGATCCCGACGAAGACTCAGCCGTGGTCGTGCTCGATGAATATCAGAAGCGGCTCTCCGAATAGCTGGCTCATCACCTTCTCGCGGACTGCCGCGGTGGGCGCTCGGCTGGGAGATGGCGTACCGAGGGCCCGTCTCGGCAGTGAACAATAGTCAAGACCTGTGGATCATGAGTTCCTAGGCGGCTGTGGGGACGGGTGTTTCTTCGGGGCGTTCGACGAGCTTGCCGTCGATGAAGATGGCCCCGGCGCGGACGAGAGCGACCAGATGGGCGCCGTTGACCGCACGCCAGCGCCTCTGGGCGGACTCGATCAGTTTGAAGGCCATGGTCAGGCCGGCGGCGCGGGAGCCGGGTCCCTTGGTGACCTTGGTGCGGTGCCGGACGGTGGCGAAAGTGGACTCGATCGGGTTGGTGGTGCGCAGATGCCGCCAGTGCTCGGCCGGATAGTCGTAGAAGGCCAGCAGCTCGTCGACGTCGTCGGTGACCTTGGCGACGGCCTTGGGGAACTTCGCGCGGTAGGCGGTCTCGAAGGCGGCGACTGCGGCCAGCGCTTGGTCCTTGCTCTCGGCGTTCCAGATCTCGGCCAGCGCCTTCTTCGCGCCGGGGTGGGCCGACTTCGGGAGCGCCCCGAGCACGTTGGCGATTTTGTGAAACCAGCACCTTTGGGCTTTGGCCTGCGGAAATACCTCGGCCAGAGCCGACCAGAAGCCCAGCGCGCCGTCCCCGACCGCGAGCACCGGGGCGCGCATGCCGCGCCGGGCGCAATCGCGCAGCAGGTCCGCCCAGGACTCGGTCGATTCGCGGTAGCCGTCGGTGAGGGCGACGAGTTCCTTGCGGCCGTCGGCGCGCACGCCGATCATCACCAGCAGGCAGAGTTTGTGCTCTTCCAGCCGGATGTTGACGTGGATGCCGTCGGCCCACAGGTAGACGTAGTCGACGCCGGACAGGTCGCGTTCGGCGAAGGCGCGCTGCTCGGCCTTCCACTGCTCGGTGAGCTTGGTGATGACCGGCGCCGATAGCCCGTTGCTGGAGCCGAGGAACTGGCCCAGCGCCGGGACGAAGTCGCCGGTGGACAGGCCGTGCAGGTAGAGCAGCGGCAGTACCTCGGTGATGGCCGGGCTCTTGCGGCACCAGGGCGGCAGGATCGCCGAGGAGAAGCGGCGCCGTTCGCCGGTGGTCTCGTCGATGCGCTTGTCGTTGACGCGCGGGGCGTGCACCTCGATCGCGCCTGCGCTGGTCAGCACGGTGCGGGGCTGGTGGTGGCCGTTGCGGACGACCAGGCGGCGGCCGTGTTCGTCGCGTTCGTTGGCAAAGGCGGCGATATAGGCGTCGACCTCGGCCTTGAGCGCTTCGGCGAGCATGCGGCGGGCGCCCTCACGCACGAGTTCGTCGATCAGCGCTGGCGACGGGGAAGCAGAGGCCGCGGCGCGGTCGCCGTCGGCGGGGTCAGGGACTACGGTGAGCACGGGTGTGCCTTCCCGACCGACGTTGGCGCGTCGGTCATGCTTGTGGATCCACATGATCATCGGGAAGGTACACCCTTCCCGATGATCCACAGATCTCAAGCATTGCTCTCGGCAGTGGTCGCGTACCTCTGGGGTGGATGTTCTGAAACCGGCCGAACTCCGGTCTATGGGAGGCGTACGACCTAGTGGCTGAGAACTAGGTGGCACGGTTTCAGCCGGGCGCATACCTCTTGAACACGTACTTCCAGGACAAAAACCAGAACGCGGTTGCCTCCTGCGGCTTCCTGGACCGATTTGTCGGTGGCAAGCGGCACACTGTTGGCACGCAACTTGTCGGAGGCGCGTTAGAGGAACGGTATCGACCGACGTTCAGAAGTCGTGTCCCTCATAAGCGTTCAAGAGCCAGCCACGAGAACAGGGAGTGATCAAATGGATACAGACAAGCGCAAGGCTGTGGTGCTCCTAAGCGGCGGCCTCGACTCGACAACCGTCCTTGCGATCGCCAGCGAGGAAGGTTTTGAGACCTATGCTCTCAGCTTCCGCTACGGACAGCGTCACATCGAGGAGCTCGAGGCGGCCAAGAAGATTGCCGTTGAGCTCGGCGCCACCCAACACGTGATCGCAGACATCAACCTTGCAGTCTTTGGAGGGTCCGCACTTACCGATCACTCCGTCGACGTTCCACATCACGAGAGCGTTGACAATCTGGGCGCCGGAATTCCTGTCACGTACGTGCCGGCTCGTAACACGGTGTTTCTCTCTTTCGCGCTTGCCTGGGCCGAGACGCTTGCATCGTCTGACATCTTCATCGGGGTCAACGCACTCGACTATTCGGGTTACCCCGATTGCCGGCCGGAGTACATCGAGGCTTACGAGCGTATGGCCAACCTTGCGACGAAGGCCGGTGTTGAAGGTACACAGAAGCTGAAGATTCACACGCCGCTGATCAGTCTCACCAAGGGGCAGACGATTCAGCGCGGCCTAGCGCTGGGCGTCGACTACTCCCTGACCCACAGTTGCTACGACCCCATCGATGGGTGTGCTTGTGAGACTTGCGATTCTTGCCTTCTTCGTGGCAGAGGCTTCGCGGAGCTGGGTCAGGTCGATCCGTCCCTCTCTGCGACGGCTTGATCTGCGCATGTATCGGATCAAGGAGATCTTCTACACGCTGCAAGGCGAAGGCAGCCATACAGGACGGCCGTCTGTCTTTTGCCGGTTCACTAGCTGCAACCTGTGGACAGGAAGGGAGCAGGACCGGCACCGGGCGATCTGCAAGTTCTGCGATACGGATTTTGTCGGTACGGATGGGTCAGGAGGAGGACGATTTCAGACGGCTGCCGATCTTGCCGCAGCGGTCGCCAAGGTGTGGGTGGGCAAGTCTCACCCACGCAGCCGGCCCTACGTGGTCTGCACAGGCGGCGAGCCGCTCCTGCAACTTGACGCAGAAGCAGTTGATGCTCTGCATGCTCAGGGGTTCGAGGTGGCCATCGAAACCAACGGCACCTGCGCAGCTCCCGCGGGCATCGACTGGATCTGTGTGAGTCCTAAGGCCGGTACCGAGCTCGTCCTGACGTCGGGGCACGACTTGAAGCTGGTCTACCCGCAGGCTGGGGCGGAACCTGAGCTTTTCGAAGACCTTGACTTCGATCGTTTCCTGCTTCAGCCGATGGACGGCGAAGACCTTGTCGCCAACACCAAAGCGGCGATCGAATACTGCCTTGACCATCCGCAGTGGCAGCTGAGCATCCAGACCCACAAGCTCTTGGGGATCCGTTGATCGAGATCTTTCGTGAATTCACCTTCGAAGCGGCCCACCGGCTGCCGAACTTAGCTGAGAGTCACAAGTGCGCCAGGCTTCACGGACACAGCTACCGAGTGGAAGTACACATCCGCGGCAAGGTCGATCCTGCTACCGGCTGGCTGATGGACTTCGGCGACGTCAAGAAGGCATTCCAACCCCTACTCGATCAACTCGATCACTACTATCTCAACGAGATCGCAGGGCTCGAGAACCCCACCAGTGAAGTCCTCGCCCAGTGGATCTGGGACCGTCTGATCGGCTCATTGCCGCTATCGGCGATCCACGTTCGTGAGACATGCACTTCGGGATGCATCTACCGAGGGGAAAACTCGTGATCGCCGGGCAAGGAACGCCAGACAGCCGCGGCACAGCGCTGAAGGCAGTTGGGACTCACAGCCGAGAGCCGTTTCAGCACTGGCCATTATCGGTTACCCCTCTGCTCCGCAAGCTGCGATGCTTCGGGCTCTTCTGCAAACAGGTTCGCTTGCGGGGCTTGTTGAGGGACGAGCAGCGGGCTTCGGGTGGTGCATGGCGATGATGGCACCGCAGAAGGCGGGAGCACTCGAGGTTCGAGCTCTTCGGATCATCCAGACGGAGGACCATCCGCTCTACCTGTTCATGCTGCGTGCGAACCAGATCCTGGAGCTCGCCGACATCCCCCGGGTGAGTAGAGATGAGGCGGGGAAGCTGACCGGCTACCAGCGTCCCGAGGTGAAGGAGCACGTCCAAGGCATAGTCCAATACTTGAATGGCGACCTGCCGATCTTCCCAAACTCGATCATCGTGGCTTTGCCCTCAGGTGTGCGATTTAGGTCCACTCGCGGTGGCAACAGACATCCTGACGATGGCGTTTCAGATACTGGGAGGCTCCTGATTCCCCTCCCTGAGGAGGGCAAGCCCAAACCGGCCTCGATTGTCGACGGCCAGCAGCGTGCTTTGGCGCTTGCCCAGTCACGCCGGCGTGACTTCCCAGTTCCAATCACTGCCTTCATAGCTGACACAGTCAAGCTGCAACAGGAACAGTTCGTTAGGGTCAATCACACCAAACAGCTGCCGCGGGGACGGATTGCGGAGTTTCTTCCGGAGGTGAACAGTCCGTTTCGGCACGGCTGACACACTAGAAACGGGGAGGAAGGACTAGGAAACCCTGGCGGCATAGTGAGGGCGGGCGCCTGGGTTTTAGAAGTAACAGGGCGCGATGGCGAACGAGATCGAGAATGCAAGCATGGTGTCCACAACGCCTACCGGATTATCTTATCTTCACTTGTTGGAACGCACGTAGAGGGCGCACATGAAGTTCTACTTTCCGGATAGTCAGGATCAGATCAGCCCGACTTTCAACTTCGTTACTGAAGAACACTCTCCGTATCGCGTACGGCAGCGTGATGACAGATATGCGCACGAAATCCTTGAATCGTCGCCCTATTACGGCCTTCTTGTAAGTAAGGCAATCGTGGATGGTTCCGTGAAGGGGGCGGGAAAGTATTCGATGCCGCAGCGAGAGCGGCTGTATCGGCTAGGGGTTTCGAAGTATTTTAGACTTCCTGTCAACGTCGCGACGCTAGGCGACTGCGGCTCTTTCAACTATTTCGATGAGGAGCTTCCTCCCTATACGATCGAGGAAGTTCTAGAGTTTTATGAACGATGTGGCTTCCATGCAGGAATAAGCATCGATCACGTAATCTTCGGCTATGACCCAAGAGTCTCAGACGAGGAGGTTAATCCGACATGGAAAAAGCGCCGGGAAATCACCCTCCAGTATGCCGCCGACTTCTACGAGGCAGTGCAGTTCAGGGGAAACCAAATCGAGCCTGTCGGTGCAGCTCAGGGATGGAGTCCTGCGAGCTATGCCGATAGTGTTCAGCAGCTGCAACAGATCGGCTATAAGCGCATAGCACTTGGCGGCATGGTGCCGCTGAAGACGTCTGATATTCTCGCCTGTCTGAAGGAAATCGACCATATACGTCACCCTGCTACACAGCTACACCTGCTGGGGATCACACGGGTGCAGTCGATGGAAGAATTCGCTATCTATGGCGTCACCAGTTTCGACAGTACGTCGCCCTTCCGGCAGGCCTTCATGGATGACCGCAACAACTACTACGCAGAGAATGAAACGTATACCGCTATCCGTGTGCCACAAGTCGATGGAAACCCTGCACTCAAACGACGGATCATGGCAGGAGAGGTGTCGGGTGCTAAAGCCAAGGCTTTGGAGCGAGAGTGTCTGAAGTGCCTTCGAGCATATGACCAAGGCTCTGAAACTGTGGAGAGAGTGATAGAGATCCTCGAAGAGTATGAGCAATTGCTTGAACCGGGAAAGAAGAAGAGTAAGGCGTCAGCTTACCGGACCACTCTCGGAGCAAAGCCATGGAAATCATGTCAGTGTACAATCTGCGTGGCGCACGGCATCGAGATAGTCATC
This sequence comes from Nonomuraea antimicrobica, assembly GCF_039536965.1. NCBI lineage: Bacteria > Bacillati > Actinomycetota > Actinomycetes > Streptosporangiales > Streptosporangiaceae > Nonomuraea > Nonomuraea antimicrobica. The sequence goes on from NZ_BAAAZP010000220.1 coordinate 6,206, forward strand.
TTCCGCGGCTCTGAACGGAACAAGAGGCGCGGGTTCCATAACTTGTCAGTGTTCGCGGGCAGGATGCGCCGCATCGAATGTCCTGGGGGCAGGAGCACTAGTGGCTGACCAGCAGATTCTTCGTCTCCCGGCCTTGGAGGTCCGGCAAGGTTTGCGCCGTATATATTGCTTTGCTGTCGATGGTAAGAGACTACATGAGTTCGCCGCCGTCTCCCGTATACGTCGTGATGCGGCCGGCCACCTTCTGGGTTACCAGCGCCCCGAGTCCGCCAGCCATATAAGTGCGATCCAGCGCTATCTCGAGTCTGAGAATCCGATATTGCCGAACGCGCTGGTGCTCGCCTTCGACAAATATGTTCGCTTCGAGCCCGCAATCGCGAGCCACGAGGCCGGTTATTCAGTGCCTGGGGAACTAGTTGTCCCCATCAACGAGGCAAAGCGCCGATTGTGCTTCCACTTCGGCCGATATGAGAGCCGCCATTCGTGCTGGCGTACTGTGCGAAGCGATATGACAGTAGCGGTCGGCGCGAATGGCGGCCGCGATCTCGGGGTCCGCGAAGACTCCGCCCAGCACAACCTCAGCTGACTCAGCCCAGTTCATGTAGGCCTGCCATCCGCGGTCCGCGGGCAAGGTCACCTGCCCCCGCAGGTTCAGACAGTCCTGATCGAGCTTCTCGATGGTTCGGATCGCTTGCGGCAGATCGGTCGTCTTGAGTTCCATGGTCGAGTGTGCATCCCCCCCATAGCGTGGAGACCAAACCGGGAGAGGTTTGGTCGTGGCAGCAGACACGCGGCGGCGCTTTGATCCGGAGTTCCGGGCCGGGGCGCTGCGTATCGTGAAGGAGACTGGCAAGCCCGTGGCTCAGGTGGCGCGAGATCTGGGGATCAGCCCGTACACGCTGCACAATTGGGAGCAGATGGATTGGCTCGCTGAGCAGTACAACGGCGACGGCGACGGGAGCGGAACGCTGAAGGAGTCCGAGCAGGAGGAATTGGCCCGGCTGCGGCGGGACAAGGCTGAGCTGGCCAAGCATCACGCCCGCGAGAAGGCGGCCTGGGAAAAGGAACGCGCCGAGCTGGAAGACGAGCGTGATCTGCTCAAGCGTTCCGTGGTCTTGTGGGTCAAAGAGGCAATGGGCCGATAGACGTGGCGGCCTTCATCAGCTCCCAGAAGACCGAGCACAACATCGACCCAGGCGCTGGGCGTCTCGCAGTCCTGGTACTACAAGTGGAAGAACCGCATCGGCCAGGACGCGCCGACCGCCCGCCAGCGCCGGCGGGCAGACCTGGACGCGGAGATCACCTGCCTGTTCGAGGCGTCGGGCGGCACCTATGGCTCGCCTCGCATTACCCGTGACCTGCATGAGGCGGGCTGGCGGGTGTCGGAGAACACGGTCGCAGCAAGGATGGCTGAGCTCGGCCTGGTCGCCCGCAGACGGCCCAGGGCGCGCTCGCTGACCCGGCAGGGCAAGCGGCCGGCCGCTCCGGCTCTGGTCCGGCGGAAGTTCGCCGCGGTCGCTGCGGACGTGCTGTGGTGCGGTGATGTGACGCAGATCGACACCGACGAGGGCAAGCTGTATCTGGCCACGGTCGAGAACCTGTTCTCGCGCCGGTTGCTCGATTATGCCATGTCCGAGCATCACGATGCCGCGTTGACCTGCGCCTCGCTGCAGATGGCGGCGGCCAGTCGCGGCGGCGACGTGGACGGCGTGATCTTCCACTCGGACCGCGGCAAGGAATACGCCGCTGCCCGCTACCAGGAGCTATGCCGGCGCCTGGGCGTCATCCAGTCGATGGGCCGGGTGGGCTGCGCGCTCAACAACGCGGCCGCCGAGGCGTTCAACAGCACCCTCAAGGTCGAGTACGTGCACCGCCACCGGTTCCGCACCCGGGCCGAGGCCCGCCTGAAGATCGCGACCTGGATCGCCGACTTCTACAACACCACCCGGCGGCACAGCGCCAACGACGGCTTGGCGCCTATCACATTCGAACGTCACATCATCGAGAAGAGACACGCCTCTTCGGCCCTGTTGAGGACCGCTGTGGCATAGACCGTCTCCACGTTTGTGGGGGATTGACACGAGAGCCTGCCATGGGCCCATAGCTAGCGTCCCGTCCTACCGCGGGAGACGTGCTTTCAACGCTTCTGCAGGTCACAGCGGTCTGCCCCTGGATGTGTTCCTCACCGCACACGGCCGAGACGAGGGACACAGGCCTCGCAGTCTAAATCAGACCGCGAAGGACGTACGGCGCCGGTTGCGCGCCGCTCGCCGGATCTCGGCGAAGTCGGAATCGAATCCCCGACAACTCGACTTCTGGCTGGCTCGGTACAAGCAACTGTCACCGACCTCGGACTGGCAGGTGGGGGAACGACCGGATGGGCTGACCCGCCTTGCCATCCACGACGAACTACGGCAGTTCGACAACCAACTGGCAGAACTCGACAGGAACCTACCGTCGCAAACAAAGGCCGGCGAGCAGTTCCACATCCACCGCAGAAGAGCAGAGCTCTATGGACGGCTCGCATACCTCGCGGACGAGCGGATGGTGCGAAACTTGCGTCGGCAGGCTATCGAGAACTTTTGGGAAGCACGGACTGCGGCCAAGGAAGCCTTTCTGGATCATCGGCATGCGCGGCCGGTGCCCGGGGCGGAGTGAGCATGCGCGGCTATCGTCACGACCACGCCTTGATCATCGGCGACCTGCCTTGGGCGGTCCAGCGACAAGTCGACCTGCAGCCGGAGAGGTCCTAGTCGATGCGTGCCGCAGCCTTGGCTTTGAGGGGGTTCAGGTACGGCAGGCCCGCTTTCAGGCTTCCGGCGCGGACGGCGCGCTCGATCTCACTGGCTTCTGCTCCATCGCGGCAGATGAGGAAGCGATAGCCGAGGTGCTCGTGGATGTAGTCCCTGGTCAGCTGGTCCAGGCTGAGACGACCGTGGCCGATTTCGGCCTGTTGGTGCGGTGCCAGAACCGGAACGACGAACCGATCGCAGACGTAGACGCTGAACTGATCGCCCGACCGTCTTCCCGACGCGTGCGCCTTCAGCCGGGTCCACAGCCCCACCGCCGCCCGCGCCTGGCCGGGCGTGGCCACCAGTTGTTCCTGCTTCATCGCGCGCCCGCTCATGCCGGCGTACAGGAGTTCGTCCTCGCGCCACACGGTGTAAACCCCGGCCGCCAGCCGGGGTACCTGGTCGTTCGGCCACTCGGAGAACTTGTAGAGCGGCCCGTCCTGCAACTCGATCACCCGACTGAACCTACAACCATGCTACGGGCGACGGGTCTTGCGAAGCGGAGCTGTGCCGCGTTTGGGCTGCCGGCGGTCAGAGGGCAGCGTAGCGTGACGCTGTGACCTACCAGGACGCGTCGACCGGGTCAGGAGACAGAGGTGGAACTTTCCCTCACAGCGACAGGCAAGGTGGATCACCAGGTGCTTGACCACCTCGCGGGCGATCCGTGCACGGTCACGAAAACCTGACGAGATGCGGAAAGGTTGGGGACACGCCGATATCCATGCCATCCGCGGACCGGCGCCCCTTCTGCGACTACCTTGCCGGGCTGAGCCCCGCCTCCATTCTGGAGCGGGGGAAGCAGGTCGCCATCCTGGTCACGCGTTGGCAGCGTGGGCAGGGCCACGTGCTGGTGATCCCGGTCGCTCATCGCCCGACGGTCATGGACGTGGCCCCGGCGGAGGAGCAACAATTGATGGACGCCGTGCGGCGGGCGGCCCAAGCTATCACGGCCGCCTACGACCCCGGGGCATCGCCGTTTGGCAGAACAACGGGGTGCCCGCGCACCAGACCGTCCCCCATGTGCACTTCCATGTCGCCGGCACTCTGCCCGACGGTGGCACGCGGTCGGGGGAGGTCCCTCGTCTCGACCTCGATGAGACCGACGGGATCGCCAAGCGCCTCAGTCCTCATCTCTGAATGGGCCCGCCTGGCGATGACAATCCGTGGGTCCTGGTGTGGCGCCTTTCCCTACGTGCTCGCCGGCCATACCTCAACTCCCTATCTCGGTACCAGGGGAGAGCCGCCAGGACGGATCACAGAACGGCACGCTGGTGCTGCGCACCTCCCGCCAAGGCGAAGCCTGAGGATAGGCGCGGCTCATGTCGCCAATGGTGGATTGCCCCGGACATGGTCCGGTCACGTCCACCGACATGTCCTATTTTGTCGGGGCAGCCCACTAGCGTTTATACGTGGTTACTTCCCCCACCCCTCGACGTGGCTTTATCAAGATGATCGGCCAGCTGTCCCCTCGCTCTGTGCGAGGCAGCGCCCCTACGCATCGTCCTCTTCTGCTGCTGTGGCTACTCGGCCGCGTTGCCGTTGGCGCGCCGCGGCTAACCACCTGGCGGGAGACGCGCGCCGCGTTTGAGAAACTCGAGGCGGCCTACGGCAACGGTGCCACGGCCGATAGCGCCCAGTACCCGTTCTGGACCTTGCACGCCACGGATGCCCTCTGGGAGATCAAGGACGCGGACCGGATTGCCCCCCCGCCCGGGCGACGCCGGCCCACTATCAGCGTGCTTGACCAGGTCAATCCCGAAGCCGGCTTCACACCGGCGGTGTATGCGATGCTGAGTGGGGACCCTGGTCTGGTGGCGAACGCGGCTGCGACCCTGCTGGCCCGCTTCTTCAACCCCGTTCCGGTGGGGCTGGTTGCTGCCGTTGGCCTGGACGGTGTACTGCCAGCCGGCCGAGAGGCTGACCTGATCCTTCCGATCCCCGGATCCGTGGCGTTCCCTAAGCGCACTGCAATTCACGCAGAGCTAGGTGGCCAGTCTGCCGGCGGAATCGGCACCCTCGAGGATGGGCTGATGTGCGTCTTCTCCAACGCTAAGGGCCCCTACGACGACCGAACCATTCCTGGCACGGATTTGATTGAGTACCGCGGTCAAGGATTGAGCGGCGACCAAACTCTGAAAGGCGGAGGCAACGCACAACTGCTCGTCTGCCAGCAGGAGCAGAAGCCCATCAGGTACTGGCACCAGCCCGCCGGCGGCGAATGGGGATTTGACACGTGGACCGTTATCGTGGATCGGCGCCTGGTGTGGGGCAAGGGCGAGGACAAGCAGTGGCGGCACGAGTTCGCGTGGGTACTGGCCCCGGTGCCGTCTCCCTTCCGCGATCAATGGCCACAGTCAGTACTAGAACGGCTTGCTCAAGATGACCAGCAGACGCACGACGAAACCTTCGAGACAGAAGCGCCTACTGCGGTTACCAAACAAGATGCAGGCCGGCAGTATCGCAAGCTGTGTGCGTCAGTAGAGCGTAAGGAATCGCTCAACCACGGCAGAACGACCCGCACTGCTTCTGACCGTTACTTCCGCTCTGCGGATGCTCGCATTGCCGTGATGCTGCGTGCCCAGGGCATGTGCGAGAACCCAGACTGCGGTGGCCAACCGGCTGATGTCACTGACAGGGGTGATGCCATCCTCGAAGTCGACCACGTCGACGAACGGGCCGCCCAGGGCCGTGACCACCCGGCGAACATGATTGCATTGTGTCCGAACTGCCACGCGATCAAAACCCGAGGCAGTACTAGTGGCCCGTCACGCAACCTTGGCCGGGTAACTGGTCCAGCTTCGGATGGGTGAGGTG
>NZ_BAAAZP010000221.1:0-1955 GCF_039536965.1 Nonomuraea antimicrobica
CGACGCCGCCTTCCACCGGGTGCTGCTCGCGGCGTCGGGCAACGGCATGTTCGCCCAGCTCGCCGAGATGACCCGGGAGCTGATGGAGGCCCGGCGCGACCTGCTGCTCCTGCCCGAGCGGCTGGACAACCCCGCCGTCCGCCGCCACCTGACCGTGGCCGAGGCGGTCATGGCGGGCCGGGCGGAGGAGGCGGCGCGGGCCGTCGGCTCCATCGTGGCGAGCGCCCGCGACGAGGTCGAACGCATCCTCGACGGCACCGCCTGCCCCTTCGTCACGTGACCGCCCGGCGTCCGGGGACGAGGCGCCCCATATGCTCATTCGCGATCAACGCGTCAGAACCCGGGAGGCTGCCCCGATGACAAGACCCCACGCGGGCCTCGCCGCGAGGACGGTGCTCCGGTGAGCGTCGCCGTCCACGTCGGGCCCGAGCCCGTGCCCGCGCTCATCGACGCCGTACGCCGCGCCGGCGGCCGGGTCGTGCCCCTGGAGGAGGCCGAGGCGATCGTCTACTTCGGCACCGGAGACCCCGGCGAGCTGCGTTCCATGATCCACGAGGGCATCCGCTGGGTGCAGCTCCCGCACGCGGGCGTCGAGCGGTGGGCCGACGCAGGGGTCGTCGCCGCTCACCCGGTGTTCACCGCAGCCGCCGGCGCGTACGGGCCGCAGGTGGCCGAGCACGCCCTGGCCCTGATGCTGGCCGCCGCGCGCGGGCTGCACCGGCTGGCCAGAGCCACCTCCTGGGGGCCCAACACCTCCAGGGAGCTGGCCGGTTCGACCGTGTCGATCGTCGGCTGCGGCGGCATCGGCCGGGCGCTCGTCCGGTTGCTGGAGCCGTTCGGCTGCACGGTGGTGGCGGTCACCGATCGCGGCGAGGTGCCCGGGGCGGCCAAGGTGGTCCCGCGCGCCCGCTACCGCGAGGCGCTGCCCGAGGCCGACTACGTCGTCGTCGCCGCGCCCGCCACCCCCGGCACCAGGGGCATGATGGGGGCGCGCGAGTTCGGCCTCATGCGGTCGGACGCGTGGCTGGTGAACGTGGCCCGAGGCGGCCTGGTCGTCACCGGCGACCTCGTGGAGGCGCTGCGGGAGGGCCGGATCGGCGGGGCCGCGCTCGACGTGACCGACCCCGAGCCGCTGCCGGCCGGCCACCCGCTGTGGGAGCTGGACAACGTACTGATCACCCCACACTGCGCCAACCCGCGCCCGGCCTACTGGCGCGGCCTGGCCGAGCGCGTCACCGCGAACGTGCGCCGCTTCCGCGACGGCGCCCCGCTGGACGGCGTCGTCTCACCGTCGCAGGGCTTCTGACCGACCCCGGCCGGGGCGGGCCTATCCCAGGTTGAGCCTGGCTCCGGTGCTCAGGCCGGAGTCGTGCACCTCGAGCCCCGCCGGCTCCAGGTCCTTCGGCAGCTCGAAGACCAGCGCGCCGGTGAACGAGCGGCCCGCCTCGATCCGGATCGGCATGATCTCCTTGCCGGCCTCGTCGAGCAGCCTGGTGCCGCCGTGCAGGGCGTCGTCCTCGTCGATCAGCTTCTGCTGGCCCGGGTAGAGCACCCTGGCCTCCGGGCCGACGTTGCTCACCTCGACACCGACCCGGCACGTACGCTTCGTCGCCGCCCCGTCCGGCTTGGGGCACTTGGTGTCCGTGACAGCGAACCGCAGCTTGCCGTCCTGCACCGGCCCGTCCTCGCCGACGGCCGGGGACCTGAACAGCCAGCCCATCAGCGTGAGCAGCACCACCATCACCACGGCCGCGATGACCAGGGCGGTCACGCAGCCCGTGAACACCCGCCGCTTCGGCCGCGCGGGCGGGTAGCCCGGCAGCCGCCCCTGGCCGGTGACCGAGTGGTGCGGCAGCGGCCCCTGGCCCGTGTGGTGGGGGAGCGGCCCCTGCCCGGTCTGGTGCGGCGGCGGCATCCGCGCGCCGCCCGGCAGCGGGCCGGTGCGCTCGGCGGGC
>NZ_BAAAZP010000222.1:0-34996 GCF_039536965.1 Nonomuraea antimicrobica
CGTCCCCGGTGGTGGCGTGGCGCTGCTGCAGGCCGGCGCGAAGGCGTTCGACAAGCTGGACGTCAACGATGGTGACGAGGCCACGGGCGCGGCGATCGTGCGCAAGGCGCTGGAGGAGCCGCTCAAGCAGATCGCGGTCAACGCCGGTCTCGAGGGCGGCGTCGTGGTCGAGCGCGTGCGCAACCTCACCCCTGGCGAGGGCCTCAACGCCGCTTCCGGCGAGTACGTCGACATGTTCGAGGCCGGGATCATCGACCCCGCCAAGGTGACGCGCTCCGCGCTGCGGAACGCCGCCTCCATCGCGGCGCTGTTCCTGACGACCGAGGCCGTCATCGCCGAGAAGCCCGAGAAGACCCCCGCCGCCGTGCCCGGCGCGAACACGGACTTCTAGCGCATGTCCCACCCGCACCAACCCCCACGGAGACCCCTGATGCGTGCCTACGGTGTCACCTACGACACCGGCTTCCTGTCCGCCGGGACCACCACCCACGAGCCCTTCGACCCGGACGCGGTGCGCCGCGAGATGCAGATCATCCGCGACGAGCTGCACTGCGACGCGGTCCGGGTCACCGGGGGAGACCCGGACCGCCTTGAGACCGCCGCGCACCACGCCGCCCGCGCGGGCCTGGAGGTCTGGTACTCACCGTTCACCAACGGCCTCACCCAGGACGAGCTGATGACGTTCCTCGTCGACAGTGCCGAACGGGCGGAACGCCTGCGCCGGGAAGGGGCACGCGTCGTGTTCCTCACCGGCTCCGAGATCAGCCTGTTCACCAGTGGATTTCTGCCCGGCGAAAGCCTGGACGAGCGGCTTGGCCTGATGGCCGACCCCGCCCGGCTGCGCGCCGCGCTCCCCGAACTGGCCGCCCGCGTCAACACGTTCCTCACCCGGGCCGTCGCGCTGGTGCGCGAACGGTTCGGCGGATCGATCAGCTATGCCTCCCTGCCCTTCGAAGGCGTGGACTGGACTCCGTTCGACCTGATCGCCAGCGACGCCGGTTACCGTGACGCGACCACCGCGCCCATTTTCCGTGAGAGCCTGCGCGCGCAGCTCGCGCAGGGCAAGCCGTTCGCCGTCACCGAGTTCGGCTGCACCACCCACCGCGGGGCTGCCGCTCTGGGCGGACGCGGCGACTCCATCGTCGAATGGGACGAACGCGGCCGTCCCCGCCTGACCGCGACGGTCATACGGGACGAGGAAGAACAAGCCAGGTACATTCGCGAGCTGCTCGACATCCACGACGAGGAGGGCACGGACACGGCGTTCGTCAACACGTTCGCCCGCCGCGACCTGCCGACGTCATCCGAGCCCGTACGGGACCTCGACACCGCCAGCTTCGGCATCGTCAAGATCCTTGAGCACGGCCGCACCGGGACGGCCCATCCGGGGCTGCCGTGGGAACCGAAGGCCGCCTTCCACGCCCTGGCCGAATACGGCCGCGCCAGGAGAGCCGAGACCGAAACGAGGACGTTGACGTGATGCTGCCCACCACGATCCTCGGCAGGACCGGGCTGCGAGTGAGCCGCCTCGGCTACGGAGCCATGGAGCTGCGCGGCCCACAGGCGTGGGGCAAGCCGACAGGCGACGATCAGGCGCAAACGCTCCTGAACACGGTCCTCGACTCGGGCGTGAACCTCATCGACACCTCGCCGGACTACGGCGACGCCGAGGAGCACATCGGCCGCTGGATCTCCCACAGGCGCGACGAGTTCGTCCTCGTCAGCAAGAGCGGCTGCCCGCTGGGCGCGGACGGTGACCCACGGACGTTCCCGCCGCACGTGTACACGAGGGCGAACGTCCGCGCGTGCGTCGAGCAGAGCCTGCGCAGGATGCGTACCGACTATCTTGACATCCTGATGGTGCACATGAGCCCGAGCGTCGCCGTGATGCGGGCCGAGGACACCATCGCCGAGCTGCGGGCGCTTCAGGACGAGGGCGCGATCCGTTTCACCGGCATGTCAGGGGAGCTGCCCAACCTTCCTGAGCACATCGCGATGGAAGCGTTCGACGTGTTCCTTCTCCCTTACTCGGCGCTCGACCGCTCCCACGAGGAACTCATCAGCGCCGCCGCGGCCACCGGCGCGGGGACGATCGCCCGCGGCTCGGTCGCCCGCTCGCTCGTGGCTCCGCCCGAGTCCGTGCCGGAGCCGGTACGCCGGCCGCTCGCCGACCGGCACGCGCGGCTCGCCGCCGCCGGCCTGGACGAGCTGGCGGACGGCTCCTCGACGATGGAACTCCTGCTCCGGTTCATCCTCAGTCACCACGACCTGCACTCGTTGATCGTCGGCTCGACCCAGGTCGAGAACGTGCGGGCCAATGTCGCAGCCGCCCAGAAGGGCCCACTCCCGACGGACGTCTACGACGCAGTGCGAGACCGCCTCAGCCCGAGGTAGGAGGCCCGAGCCGGGCACCGTCCGCCGCGAGCCGGGCCCACCGCCACGCGGACGAGGCGCCTCTTGGCAGGCACAGGCGAGATCGAGACACCCCGATTCACCGGACGGGCCCGCCTCTCGAATCCACGTTCGCGGCCAAGGTCTTGAGGATGCCGGGTAGTTCCGCCACGGTCTGGGCGGGCAGGCCGGCCACGGTCTCCTGCGCCAGGGCGCGCCAGAGCTGCTTGATCTGGTCGACGAGCGTCTTGCCGCTGTCGGTGAGCTCGACGATGCTGGCGCGCCTGTCGGTGGGGGCAGGCGCGCGGCGGATGTGACCGGCGGCTTCGAGCTTGCGGGTCATGAGCGTGACGCTGGGCGGTTCGCAGCCGAGCGCCTCGCTGAGCTGGGCCTGGATCATCGGGCCGGTCCTGGCGAGTTCGAGCAGGAGCGCCTCCTGCCCGGGATGCAGGCCCAGCGGGACCAGCAGCGCCGCGGCCCTGGCCCGATGGCGCAGGCTCAGCAGGCGGATGGCCTGGTTGAGGGCGTCTGCTTGCTCGAAGTCCATGGGCTCTCCTTGACAAATTAGTTATGCGCATAATAGTTATCCGCATAACTAATGCTATCCGACATCGAGGAGCCCCGGACATGGCCGTGAAGATCGCCGTCATCTACTACAGCGCCACAGGCACCGTGCACGCGCTCGCCCAAGCCGTCGCCGAAGGCGCCATCGCGGCCGGGGCCGAGGTGCGGCTGCGCCGGGTCGCCGAACTGGCGCCCGACGGCGCGATCGACCAGAACCCGCGGTGGCGGCGGCACGCCGATGCCACCACGTCGATCGCCCAGGCCACGCTCGAGGACCTGGCCTGGGCCGACGCGTACGCGTTCGGGACGCCGACCCGGTTCGGCGCGCCGGCCGCGCAACTCAAGCAGTTCATCGACCAGGCCGGCGGGCTGTGGCGGGAGGGCACGCTGGCCGACAAGCCGGTCACGGCCTTCACCTCGGCGTTCAACCGGCACGGCGGTAGCGAGGCCACGATCCTGTCGCTGGGCAACGTGTTCTACCACTGGGGGTCGCTGATCGTCCCGCCCGGATTCACCGACCCGGCCGTGCACGCCGCAGGCGGCAACCCCTACGGCACGTCGATGACCGGCCCGGCCGCGGACGGCCCGGACGCCGCGACGCTGGAAGCGGCCAGGTACCAGGGACGGCGGCTGGCCGAGATCACGATCCGGCTGCTGGGAGCCGGCCGCGTCACCGATGCCGCCCCGGACGAAGGGAACGCTCGCGAGGCCCTGGCCGCGACCACGTCCAGGACCGCGTGAGCGGCGGGCCCGGCAAGGACGAGGTCATGACAAGCACCAGCACCGCAACGCGGCGGCCCAGGCCGCAGGCCGGTCCCGCCTGGATGGTCCTGGCACTGGCGTGCGCCTGCCAGTTCATGGTCATCCTGGACTCATCCATCGTCAACGTCGCCCTGCCCTCGATCCGCGAGGACCTCGGCTTCACCTCCACCGGACTGGCCTGGGTGGTGAACGGGTACCTGCTGACCTTCGCCGGCTTCATGCTGCTGGGCGGGCGCGCCGCTGACCTGTTCGGCCCGCGCCGGATCCTGGCCGCCGGGCTGCTCGTCTTCGCCGCCGCCAGCCTGGCCGGCGGCCTGGCGACCACTTCACAGATCCTGGTGGCGGCCCGCTTCGCGCAGGGCGTCGGAGCCGCCATGATGGCCCCGGCCACGCTGGCCGTGATCAACACCGGCTTCACCGAGCCGAACGCGCGGGCCAAGGCGTTCGGCGCGTGGTCCGCCGCGGGCGGTGTGGGCGGGATGGCCGGCGCACTCGCGGGCGGCGCCATCACCACCGGCCTGTCGTGGCGCTGGGTCTTCCTCATCAACGTGCCGATCGGCGCGGTGCTGATCGCCGTGGCCATGATCGCGCTGGCAGGTACGCGACCCGCCAGGCGGGAACCGCTCGACCTTGTCGGCGCGGTCACCGCGACGGCGGGGCTGGCCGCGATGATCTACGGGGTCATGCGAAGCGCCGATCACGGCTGGTCGTCGGTGCCGGCCGTCGGGCCGGTGGTGGCGGGCCTGCTGCTGCTCGGCGTCTTCGCCGCGGTGCAGGCGCGGTTCGCCGCCCGGCCGATGATGCCCCTGCGGCTGTTCAGGATCCGGGGCGTGGCCGTCGGCAACGGCATGCTGCTGCTGTTCGGCGGGATCACCGTCGCGATGTGGTACTTCACGTCGCTCTTCCTCCAGGGCGTTCTGGGCTTCAACGCGTTGCAGGCCGGACTTGGGCAGACGCCCGCGGCGGTGATGTTCCTGGTGGTCGCGCGGTGGGCCGCCGCCCTGCTGCCGAGGACCGGCGTACGCCTCCTGGTGCTGGCCGGTGGCGGCTGTTTCCTGACCGGGTTCGGCTGGCTCGCCCAGGCCGGCGCCGACAGCGGCTACGTCACCGGCGTGCTCGGGCCCACGCTGTTCGTCGCGCTCGGCATCGGGCTGACCTTCCCCACCCTCATGGCCGCGGCGACCGCCGACGTACCCGAAGGCGAGGCGGGCATCGTCGGCGGCCTGGCCAACACCACCAGCCAGGTGGGTGGATCGATCGGCCTGGCGGTGCTCGCGACGGCCGCCGGCGCCGAAACCGCCTCGCAGGCCGCCGCGAGCTCCCCGGCCGCCGCCCTCGCCACCGGCTACGACCTGGTCTTCCTCATGGCGGCCGGACTCGGCCTGGCCATCGCGGCGGTCAGCGTGTTGCTGCCCCGGCACCGCCGCACCTGATCATTCGCGTGGCGGCGCTCCGCCACCCGGTGTTGGCCGTCGCGGCGAGCGCGTCAGAGAAGAGAGAGCGCCTTGGCCACGCCCGGGTCGCGCCCGGTGGCCAGGTCGAGGGCGGTCATGGGGGCGTGGTGGTCGACCGGCACGCCGATCGTGTCGATGATCTCGCGGGCGGGCCCGAGATGCCGGATCCTGGGCAGGAGCAGGACGCTGCCGTCGTCGAGGAGGTACGCCTCGCTGGGGCCGGAGATGGCTCCGGCGGTGCGGGTGCCGATGAGGGTGCCCAGGTCGTTGCCCTTGACCGCCGCGCTGAAGTCCTCGCAGGCCGAGGCGCAGCCGCGGTCGGTGAGAACGATCAGGCGCGAGCCGAGCAGCGGGACGCTGTCGTCGGTCCGGTTGGGCACGCAGTCGCCCTTGAGCGGGCAGAAGTAGCTGGTGACCTTGCCGTGCGCGAACGCGCCGAGCAGCCGCGTCACCTCGCGAGGCGACCCGCCGCCGTTGCCGCGCAGGTCGAGGAGCACGGCCTTCGGTTTGTCCGACAGCTTGGCGATGACCTGGTCGGCTGCGCCTTCGTAGAATCCGGGCAGTTGGACGTAGGTGACGTCGTCGGCGAGCTTCTTCGACGTCACCGCCGGAGGCCGCTCCTCGACGGGGCCCTCCTTCAGTTCGACGACGCGGGTCCGTCCCGTCGTGGGCCGCTTGAGCGTGAGCCGTACCGTGCTGGAGGCGAAGGCGTCGACGAGACTCTGGTTCGGGGTGTCCCCGATGAACGCCGGCACGCCGTTGGCCTTGACGACGATGTCACCGGCCCTGATGTCGGCCTTGGCGGCAGGGCTGCCGGGCAGGACGCGGGTGATGAACAGCGGCGGTCGGGCCGCGGGGTCGAGCCGCGGTCCCTGCGCGGCCGACAGGCCCACGATGCCGGTTCCGGTCGGCCCGCCCTCCGGCGGCGGGGTCGGACGGACCCAGCGGGCGTGGTTGTCCTGCAGCCCGGCGACCATGCCGGTGATCGCGGCGCGCAGGGCGGCGGGGTCGCCGGCGCCGAGGACTTTCGCGAAGGCTTCCCAGTCGGCGCCGCGGTCCCCGGTCAGGGCGGGCAGGCTGAGGTCGGCCCGGTCGGCGCCGCGCCGCATCAGGTTCTGGGTGTAGGCGGCGAAGGCGCTCTTCAGCAGCGCCTTCGCATCCATGACCGGGCCGCTGTAATAGTTGTCCAGCACGCAGAAGTACGCCTGCCGGAGCGTGTTCACCGAGGTCGGCGGCGCCGATTCCGGCGGTGGCGCCGTGATGGCGGTGCAGCCCCCGCCCGGGGTGGTCGCCGGCTTCGGCTGAGGCGTCGGGGACGATGCGGACGCGGGTGCGGACATGGCGCAGGCCGTCACCAGGACGGCGGCGCAGAGGGCTCTGATCATGGTCGCCAGCGTGACCGGGAGCGGGTTGCCGCGTCGTGAACGGATCCGTTAACGCCACTGTTACCCCGGTTCGGGTACGAACATCGGCATGCGGATCCTGGTGGCCGAAGACGAACGCGACCTGGCCGATCTCGTGGCGGTGGGGTTGCGCCGCCATGCCATGGCCGTTGACGTGGTGTATGACGGGGCGGCCGCGGTGGAGCGGCTGGCGGTGCACGACTACGACGTGCTCGTACTGGATCGGGACCTGCCCGAGATGCACGGCGACCTCGTGTGCCGTGAGCTGGTGGCGCGCGGGAGCCGTACGCGGATCCTGATGATGACCGCGGCGGCGTCGGTGCCGGAGCGGGTCGCGGGCCTCGGGATGGGGGCCGACGACTACCTGCCCAAACCGTTCGACTACGCCGAGCTGGTCGCACGGGTGCAGGCGCTGGGGCGGCGCAGCCAGGCGCAGGTACCGCCGGTGCTGACGCGGCACGGAATCGTGCTCGACACCCACCGGCTGCAAGCCTCGCGGGACGGGCGGCACCTGCACCTGTCGCTCAAGGAGTTCGCCGTCCTCGAGGTACTGATGAGGGCGGACGGCGCGGTCGTGAGCGCCGAACGGCTGCTCGAGGAGGCGTGGGACGAGAACGCCGATCCGTTCACCACGGTGGTCCGGGTCCTGGTCAGCCGCCTGCGGGCCAAGCTGGGCGACCCGCCGTGCATCCAGACGGTTCCCGGCGCGGGATACCTGCTGTGACGACGATCCGGGTACGGCTCACGCTGATCTACTCCGGACTGTTCCTGCTGACCTCGGTCGTGTTGCTGGTCACGGTCAACCTCCTGCTGCGCCAGGCGCTGGACGCGCGGATCGCCCGGTTACCCGGGGGAGCGGTGGCGCCGACCGCGCCGACGCCGGGGGTGCCGGGCGATCGGCCGGCGCCGCTGCCCGAGCTGGTGAACGACGTGATCGGCTACCAGTGGGAGGTGACCGCGTTGACGGTCGGGATCCTGACGCTGGTCTCGCTGGTCGTCGGATGGCTGGTCGCCGGGCGGATCCTGCGGCCCGTTCACCGGATCACCGCCACCGCGCAGCGGCTGTCCCTGTCGACCCTGCACGAACGGATCGCGCTCGCCGGGCCGAACGACGAGCTGAAGGAACTGGCCGACACCTTCGACGCGATGCTCGACCGGCTCGAACGCTCGGTCGCGGGGCAGCGGCGGTTCATCGCGAACGCGTCCCACGAGTTGCGCACCCCGCTGGCCGTCCAGCGGGCGGCGATCGAGATCGGGCTCCCCGAGGAGGTCGGCGAGATCCGCGACACGCTCCTGCTCCACAACCACCGGGCGGAGCACCTCATCGACGCCTTGTTGGTCCTGGCCCAGGCGGAACACGGCCTGGACAGCAGGAGTCCGGTGGCTCTGGACCAGGTGGTACGGCTCGTCCTGGCGGAGAGAGGCTCGGACGGCATCACCGTGACGGAGCGGACCGAGCCGTTCGTCGTCGACGGGGACCCCGTCCTGCTGAACCGGCTCGTCACCAACCTCCTCGACAACGCGGTCCGCTACAACCATCCCGGCGGAACTGTCGAGGTGACGCTCTCCCGTGGGGTTCTGACGGTCCGCAACACCGGCCCGCACGTGCCGCGGGAGCGTTTCGGCGATCTCTTCGAGCCCTTTCGGCGGCTGCAGACGACCCGTGAACAGGGCGCCGGGCTCGGGCTGTCGATCGTCGCGTCGATCGCGAAGGCTCACGGGGCCGACGTGCGAGCGAGCTCCAACCCGGGGGGCGGGTTGGAGCTGGTCGTGGTGTTCGCGGCGGCTGAGGACGCGGCGCCTTCCTTCGAGACCCGGTAGCTCGGGGTCAGGCCGGCGAGCCCGCCCGGCCGCCGAAGACATGGTTTCCTTGCGCGACAACCCAGCACGACGACCTGTCAACGGGAATTACACCTTCACCATATAGGTACGAAAGTATGTCCAAAATGGGTTCCCGGATCGCCGTCCCTTTGATCGGTTTGCTCGCGGCCTCGGCCTGTTCTCTCTCGCCCGGGGCCGCGCCGGGCACCCCCGTCCCACCAGCGGCAACGCCCTCCGCCAGCACCCCGCCGCCCTCGGCCGGTGCGAGCGGCGCCGCCCAGGACAGCCGTCCGGCGCTGGCGCAGACCTTCAGCACGATGACCGAAAACCTCAAGGTCGAAGTGGTCGGGCTGAACCGGGTCAAGGGCAGACACCTGGTCGCCCAGATCCGGCTGACGAACACCGGCAGCGAGAAGAAGCTGCCGTGGACCGGCGAGATGGGCGACAACACCCGCCCGCTCGGCAAGATCCGATGGGCCTCCGGCATCGGCGTGCTCGACGCGCGGGCGCGTACGTGGATCCTGCCCTACCAGCCGGCCGGGTTCCCGTGTCTGTGCAGCGACCAGGACCGTGACGGCCTCGGCTACTTCATCGACCCGGGCGAGTCCGTCAGCCTGTACGCGGTCATGCCCGCCCCTTCCGGCAACCCCGAAACCGCCACGGTCGTCACCCCGGTGGGCCCGCCGATGGTGGACGTCCCGATCAGCGACGACCCACCGGCCACGCCTGCCGGGATGACGATCCCCGATCCGGACGCCGAGCCCGTCACCCCCGTCACCCGCCGCCTCGTGACCCCCTCCGAATCGCTCGACCGGAGCGAGGAGACCGAAGACGACGGCGCGGACCTGCGGGTCAGCCTCTCCTCGGACGTGCTGTTCGCGGTCGACGAGGCGACGCTCACGCCCAAGGCGCAAGCCGTCCTGGCCCGCGCCGCCAAGCTCGTCGACGCTTCGCCCGGCGCGAGCGTGCTGGTGGAGGGGCACGCGGACTCCTCCGGCACCGACGCCATCAACGACCCTCTGTCCACCCGCCGCGCCCAGGCCGTACGCCAGGCGCTGGCCACGATGGTCACCCGGCCAGGCGTGGAGTTCCAGGCCAAGGGGTACGGCTCACGCCGCCCGCTGTACAGCAACGACACCGACGAGGGTAAACGCCGCAACCGCCGCGTCACGGTGACGTTCGCCAAACCTCAGCCGGCCGCGCCCGCGGCCGAGGCCGAGGCCGCCACGCCGTCCGCGACCCCCTCCTCCAGCGCTTCCGGGGTGCCGGGTCTGACC
Organism: Nonomuraea antimicrobica; assembly: GCF_039536965.1. NCBI lineage: Bacteria > Bacillati > Actinomycetota > Actinomycetes > Streptosporangiales > Streptosporangiaceae > Nonomuraea > Nonomuraea antimicrobica. The sequence goes on from NZ_BAAAZP010000222.1 coordinate 9,673, forward strand.
GGTAGCGGCAAGGCGGACGGGCAGCCGATCTCCATGGAGATCACCGGGCTGCGGCAGCTGCCGGGCGGCCTGGGGCTGCTGACGTACCGGATCACGAACCAGGGAGCGGAAGAAGCCTGGTTCAACGAGCTGCACCAGGCCGGTGACTGGATGTCGTTCAAGTACCGGGCCGCCTTCAACGTCACGCTGACCGACGTGGAGGCCCGCCGCCAGTACCTGCCCGCCCGCCTCCAGGTGACCGACGGCGACAACACCGACTCCTACTGCGCCTGCACCGACGTGTCCGGCGTACGCCTGGCCACCGAGAAGTTCGCCCCCGGCCGCCAACGCGAGTTCTGGAGCCTGTTCGCCCTGCCCGAGACGGCCACCACACTGAACGTCAAGATCGCCGGCTTCGGCGACCTTCAGGTCCCGATCCAGTAGAGGTCGGCTTCCCGGCCGGATCGTTGACCGGCCTCGTTGATCCATGGTTTGGCGTCCGAACGTCTGCAGCCGCGCTCCCCTCACTTGCGTACGTCGTACCCAGTAGCCTAGCCTGGCTGCCGAAATCGAGTACAACGTACCCAGTGGAGGGATATCGTGGCGGAACCGATCGTGGTCGCCGAAGGGCTGCACAAGTCCTTCGGCGACACCCACGCGCTGCGAGGCTTGAGCCTGAGCGTCCAGCGAGGAACGGTCTGCGGCGTGCTCGGGCCGAACGGCGCAGGAAAGACGACCGCGGTGCGCATTCTGGCGACCCTGTCCGCCCCCGACGCCGGGCACGCCCGCATCGCCGGATACGACGTCGTCCGCGAGGCCGACAAGGTGCGGGCCAGGATCGGGCTCGCGGGCCAGTACGCCGCCGTGGACGAGAAGCTCACCGGCCGGGGCAACCTGCGCATGTTCGGGCGCCTCTCCCACCTGCCCCGGCGCGAGGCGCACCGGCGGGCCGACGAGCTGCTCGAACGCTTCGGCCTGACGCACTCCGCCGATCGCCAGGTCGCCGGCTACTCCGGCGGCATGCGCCGCCGCCTCGACCTGATCACCAGCCTCATCCTCCGCCCCGAGGTGCTCTTCCTGGACGAGCCGACCACCGGCCTGGACCCGCGCAGCCGCGGCGAGATCTGGGACGCCGTCCGCGAACTGGTCGCCGACGGCACCACGGTGCTGCTCACCACGCAGTACCTGGACGAGGCCGACCGGCTGGCCGACGACATCGCCGTCATCGACCACGGGCAGGTGATCGCCACGGGCACCCCCGACGAGCTGAAGGCCACCATCGGCGACCGCCTCGACGTCGTCGTCGAAGACCCCGCCACCCTGCGCCCGGCGGCGACCGTGCTGAACGCCCTGGCCGGGACCGAACCCACCACGACCGGCGCCGACCGGCTCAGCACCGCCGTGCCCGGCGGCGGCTTCCGGCTCGCCGACATCGTGCGCGAACTCGACCGCGCCGGAGTCGCCGCGGTCGACGTGAGCCTGCGCCGACCCACCCTCGACGAGGTGTTCCTGCGCCTCACCGACCGCGAGGAGACCGTCCGATGACCGCTCTCATCTCGCGCCTGCGCTGGACGTTCAGCGACGGGCTCACCCTGGTCGGTCGCGAGCTGGGACGGCTGCGCCAGGAGCCCGGCGAGATCGTCGGCGCGCTGGTCTTCCCGGCCGTCATGGTGGTGCTGTTCGGCTACGTCTTCGGCAGCGCCATCCAGGTGCCGGGCGGCGGCGACTACCGCGAATACCTCATGCCAGGACTGTTCTCGATGGTGACCTTCACGGCAGTGCAGGGGGTCATGGCGCGCATGGCCGCCGACGCCGCCCGTGGCGTGATGGACCGCTTCCGCTCCATGCCGATGGCGCGGCTGGCGGTGCCGTTCGGGCAGACCGGCGCCGACTCCCTGGTCGGCCTGCCGCTCCTGGCCGTCATGGTGGGCGCGGGCCTGCTGGTGGGCTGGCAGCCGCACCGCGGCCTGATCCTCACGGCCGAGGCGTTCCTGCTGATGATGCTGCTGCGGTACGCGCTGAGCTGGGTGGGCGTCTATGTGGGCCTGGTGGTGAAGAACGAACAGATCGTCGCCCAGGTGGTGGTACCGCTGTTCCTGCCGTTCACGATGCTGTCCAACTCGTTCGTACCGACTGACGGCATGCCGTCGTGGCTGCGGTTCCTGGCCGACTGGAACCCGGTCAGCGCGCTCACCGCCGCCTCCCGGGACCTGTTCGGCAACCCGGGCGGCCCGTCCGGCGACGTGGCCTGGCCGCTCGCGCATCCGGTGGCCGCCGTCCTGCTCTGGTCGGCCGTTCTGCTGGCGGTGTTCGTCCCGCTGTCGCTGCGCGCGTTCATGCGCAGAGGGCGCTGAACGCCGGGCACCTGCACGACCCCTTCTTCCCCTTCGAAAGGCATCGAAATGACACACGACATCCGCGAAGAAGTGCAGCAAATCCTGGACCGGGCTGTGGCCGAGGACGGCATTCCCGGCATCGTCGCCGAAGTTCGCAATGCCGACGGAACGTGGTTCGGCACCGCGGGAGTGGCCGACCTCACCACCGGGCATCGGCGCAAGCCCGGGGAGTACCTGCACATCGGCAGCTCCGGCAAGGCCTTCACCGCCGCCACGTTGCTGGCGTTGGCGGCCGAAGGCAGATTGAGCCTCGAAGACCCGGTGAACAGGTGGCTGCCCGGCGTCATGGACGCGGGCGGCTACGACGGCGACAAGATCACCATCCGGCATCTGCTCAACCACACCAGCGGCCTGTTCCTCACCGGCCTCGCACCAGAACTACAGCAGAGCATCGTCACCCAGCCGGCCCGCGTCTGGACCACCTCCGACCTGCTGCGCCTCGCGGTTTCCCAGCCGCCGGTCGGCGAGCCCGGCGTAGACTTCGTCTACGCCAACGGCGGCTACTACCTGGCCGGCGCGATCATCGAGCAGGTCACAGGCAACAGCTACGCCGCCGAGGTCGAACGCACGGTCATCCGTCCGCTCGGCCTGACCAGCACCTACGTACGGCCCGCCACCGACACCGGGTACCCGGACCCGCACCCCAGGGCATACGTCGCCAACATCCTCATGGACGGCGTCGACCCGGCCTCGCTCACCCCGGAGAACTACGCCTCCCTGGTCGAGCACTCCGACCTGCCGCCCATCGACAGCACCGAACTCAACACCTCATGGGGATGGGCGGCCGGCGGCGTCGTCTCCACCACCGGCGATCTGAGCCGCTTCCTCAAGGCGATCGCGACCGGCAGCCTGCTGCCACCGGCTCAGCACCGCCAGATGTGGACCATGGTCTCCTCCGGCAGCGTCGTCTGGCTGCCGCACGCCCGCTACGGCCTCGGCGTGATCGAGTTCGACAGCGCGGCGACCGACGGCCTGAACCTGCGAGGCGTGAGCGGCACCCTGCCCGGATCGTTCACCCTCGCGCTGACCACCGACGACGGCCTGCAGAGCGTCGTCGTCCACGCCACCATCGAGCCGAGGACCCTGGACATCCCCATCAAGATCATCAAAGCGGTGTACGGCGTCACCCTCGGCTGACCCCGAACGAGCGGCGTGTCGCTGCTGCCAGGCGTGGGCGTCGACGCCGACAGGGCGACCGGCCAGGCGGGGCAGGCGGGGCAGGCGGTTTTCATGCGGAGATCATGCGCCCGATGATCGATCGTGGTCAGTGACGTCAGTCGCGCTACGGAGGTTACGCATGAAGCACATCCGACACGCAGCCGTCCGGGTCCTGGGCCGGGTCCGCATGGGAGGTATGTACACCTACTGGAACTTCTTCAACTAGCGGATCCGAGGGCCGACGAGTGACGCATGCATCTGGTCCGGAGCGCCCGCCAGGGCCCCGAGGACACTGGTTGTTCGGTAACACCGAGGAGTACGACCGGGACAGGAACGGTTTCCTGGAACGGTGTCACCGTGAATACGGGGACGTCTTCTCGTTCGACGCCCGCACGATCGTGGTGTCCTCACCGGATCAGGTGCATGCGTTGCTCACCAGGACCAACAACGACTTCCTCGCCGAGAATTCGCCGCTGGCGGGAAGCACGGACACCGAGCGGATGGCGGCGGACGCCGAACTGTGGACCACGACCCGTCGCGCGGGCTGGCAGGGTTTGCACAGGAGGGTGGCGCAGGCGCACGCCGAGCGGTTGCGGGAGATCTTCCTCAAGACCGTCGGCGTCGGGGAGCTGGACGTGCTCGCCACCATGGCCGACTTCTTCGGCCGGGCGACCGCCGACTTCTGCCTGAGTGCCGACGCGCAAGGAGTGCCGGAGACGCTGGCCGAGAACGTCGCGGCGCTCGATCCCCTGTCTCGCGACTCGCTGCAGCTCCCGCCGTGGTGGCCATCGCGCAAGGTGCGGCGCTTCGCCCGCTCCCGCAAACGGCTGCTGGCGCTCATGACCGAGATCGTGAGCGGCCGTCGCGCGGCCGGGGATTCGTCCGCTCAGGATCTTCTCGGCGTGCTGCTCGCCCCGGGCGACCGGGAGCTGTCCGACCTGCAGATCGAGCGGTTCCTGCGCGGGATCATGCTGGCCGCGCTGGGCGTCCCGGCCGCCGCGCTCACCTGGATCGTGTACGAGCTGAGTACGCGGCCGGACGTGCTGGCCAGGGTGGAGGCCGAGGCCGCTGCGGCCGGTGATGTCCCGGTCATGGGGGATCTGCCGTACACCGAGGCGTTCGTCAAGGAGGTGCTCCGGCTGTGGCCGCCGACCTGGCTGATCGGCAGGACCGTACGCCGGGACACCGAGCTTGATGGATGGCGTCTCAAGACGGGGGATCAGGTGCTGTTCAGCCTGTATCGGCTGCACCGCGATCCACGCTGGTGGTCCGACCCTGACCAGTTGACGCCGGAACGGTGGCTGGAGCCTCGTGCCGCGCCCGTCAGGCACACCTACCTGCCTTTCGGCGCCGGGCCGAGGGTGTGCGTGGGGACTCAGCTCGGCATGATGCAACTGACGTTGACGACGTCGTGGCTGGTCAGCGGCATGAACATCACCCGGGTGCAGGATGCGGCGATGGTGCCCGATTTCAGCGGTCTGTTGGTGCCGCGTGACCTGAGGGTCCGGCTGCAGCGGAAGGCCGTACGGCAAGGCGCCTGATCCGCTCCTGAACGTTCTCGGCTTCGGCGGCGCGATGCTGCTTGTGGTAGAGATCGGCCGCCCGCTGCCAGGCGTCGCGGGCGGCGGCGGTTTGGCCCATTTCATGGTGAACCTCGCCGATGCGGACGAGGGTGTCGGCGCCCTGATAGGTGTTGCCGAGTCTCTCGCGTAGTTCGAGGCATCGGCCGTAGTAGCCGAGGGCCTGCTCGTGTTGCCGCGCCCAGTGGGCGATGTAGCCGAGGCTGTCGAGCGTGGCGGATTCGCCGTTCAGGTCCTCGTACTTCTGGAACAGCTCCAGCGCCTGCTCGCAGTACGTCCGCGCCTTCGGGTAATGGCCGAGCTTGGCGTGACACCAGCCGGCGGCGCTGAGCGCGTTGGCCTCCCCGAGAGGGTCCCGGAGCTGCCGCTGGAGGCGCAGGGCGTTCTCCACGTGAGGGATCGCGCGCTCGGGTTCGCCTCGCGCGAGCCAGGCGAACCCGAGGGTGTGGCTGGTGTGCGCCTGCCCGGTGAGGTCTTCCTCCTGCTCGAACAGCTTGAACGCGAGCAGCAGATGGTCCAGGCCGTCGCCGGCTCCGGAGTCCTGCGCGTAGGCGTACCCGAGGTACCAGTGGGCGAGGGCCCGGGTGCTCGGGAGCCCCAGTCGCTCGGCGGCGGCCAGGGCCGTCTGCCACGACCCGATGCGCAACTCGTGATGGCACCGCTTGTGGTACGTGTCCATCGCCCACGCCAGCCGCCAGACGGCCAGGTCCATGCCCAGTCGTACGGCGAGTCGCTGTACCTCGATGAGACTGGACCGCTCGTCCTCGAACCAGGCCAAGGCCGACGTGGCGTCCTCGAAGTCCTCCTGACCGGGCTCGGTGGGGATCTGCGCGGCGAATGGACGGTTGGGGTACAGCAGCCGGTCGCCGGCGCAGGCGGTACGCACGTAGGAGTCGATCAGGCGGGTGAGCGCCTCCGCCCGCTCCTGATCGGGCTGATCGGACTGCGCGCGTTCGGCGGCGTAGAGCCGGACCAGGTCATGCGTGCGGTATCGCCCGGGACGGTACTGATGGACCAGGTTGGCGGTTTCGAGATCGTGCAGCAACACCCTGGTACGGAAGGCGGGCAGGCCGGCGAGCGCGGCGGCCGATCGCAGGCTGATGTCCGGCCACGGCGTCAGTCCCAGAAGCGCGAACAGCCGGGCGGCGGCGGGGTGGAGGGCCTCGTAGGAGGAGGTGAACGCGGCCCGAAGGTCGGTGTCCAGGTCGCCGGTCTGCAGGGCGTCGAGGCGAGTGGCGGGGCTGCTCAGCTCCTCGGCGAGGACTGACAGGGGAAAACCGGGGTGCATGGCGGCCCGTGCGGTGAGCACACTGATCGCCAAGGGGATGCCGCCACTGTGCTCCACGAGGACGGCCGCGCTGTCAGGATCCGCGCCGATCCTCGATTCGCCCAGGTGGCGGCCGAGCAGGCTCCGCGTCTCGGCGCGGGTGAGGACGTCCAGCCCGATCAGGCCGGCACCGCGGGTGGCGGTCAGGCCAGGGAGGCGGTTGCGGCTGGTGACCACCACCATGCAGCCCGGGCTGCCGGGGATGAGCGGCTCGACCTGCGCCACGTGGCGGGCGTTGTCAAGCACGACAAGCAGGCGGCGGCCCGCGACCAGCGACCGGTAGAGCCCTGCCTGGGCCTCCTCCCCGGCGGGGATGGCCGCCGCCGGGACGCCGAGAGAGCCGAGAAGATGGCGCAGAGCCACATGAGCCGGCAGCGGGCCGCTGCTCGGGGCGAACCCGTGGAGGTCGACGTAGAGCTGGCCGTCGGGGAAGAGGCCGAGGTTGTCGTGCGCCCAGCGCAGGGCCAACGAGGTCTTCCCCATTCCCCCGGTCCCGCTGATGGCGGCGATGGCCACGCTGTTCCCGGTCCGGTCGCGGGCGAGGCGGTCCAGCTCGGCGTGTTCGCGTTCGCGGCCGACGAAGTGCGGTGGCGGAGCAGGTAGCTGCCGGGGGACCGGCGAGGCCATCGGACGTGGCTGACGAGGTGACTGCTCCGGAGCGGTGTCCGGGGCTTCGGCCGTGGCGTCGGAGGTGAGGATCCGGTGGTGAAGACGTTGCAGGTCGTGTTCGGGCTCCAGGCCCAGTTCCTCGGTGGTCCGTTCGCGAAGGCTCCGGTAGACCGCCAGAGCATCGGCACGTCTGCCGCTCCGGTACAGGGCGAGCATGAGCTGACCGTGTGCCGCCTCACGCAGGGGGTGATCCGTGACGACCGCGGTGAGCTCGGCGATGGCTTCGGCGTACCTGCCCATCGCGAGCATGGCCGCGCCCCGCTCCTCCAGCGCTTCCAGACGCAGCCCCTGGAGCCTGGCCGCTTCCGCCGGAACGAAGGAGCCGTCGATCCCCACCAGCGGCGCTCCGTGCCAAAGCCTCAACGCCTCGTCGTAGCGGGTCACCGCGGCCTCCGGGTCACCTCTGGCCGTCGCCTTGCGGGCGTGCGCCGTACAGTCGAGGAACCTGACCAGATCGAGCTGGTCGGGCGTCAGCCGCACGACGTACCCGGGTCGCTGCGTACGGATCAGATCGTTCCCTGCGGCGATGCACGTCTTCCTGAGGTCGGAGACCAGCATCCTGACGCGCGAGGAAGGGGAGCTGGGCAGCGGCTCGCCCCACAGCAACTCCGCCAGCCGCTGGACCGAAACCACGTGGTTGGCGCTCAGCAGCAGGATCGTCAGCAACGCCCCCTGTTTGCCGGTCAGGACGACATTTTCGGTATCGGTCTGGAAGCCCACCGGTCCAAGCACGCGGAACCTGGCCCGCGTACGACCTTCAGAACTCACCGACAACCTCCATCCGAGCCGACGAACCCGACGTGTGGAAATTGCTCCAGGACCTTGTCAGGATAGTCGAGACTTGATCATCACTCCTTGGCGATCAGGTGCGGACGGCCGCGTCAACAAGACACCGCACCTGCTCAGCGTTCTGGAAGGAGTGCTGATGGTGCACCTCGTCTCGGCCTGATCACCGCTTCGGCGTCCGCCGGTTCGGCGACCCGGGCTTTGCGGGCGGTCATGCGGTGAACGCGGCTTAATGCCGTCGCAACCTTGCCGTCAGTAACCAGGTAACAACTCATGGACACACTGGGGTCATGAGCGATGCTCCAAAGGTGATTCACCCACGTTCCGGACATGGCAATCAGCAGGCGCACTCGTGGCGGCGGGAGCTCGCCGAACTCGCCGCACTGTTCCTCGCGGTCGGCCTGGCGCACCTGTTCGCGACGCTGCTCGGGCACGCGGATCCGGGCCCTTTCGTGCTGGTCGGGCTGGGGGTGGCGGTGATAGTCGGAGCCGCGATCCACAAGCGGATGGGCCGCCGACCGGCCAGGAGGGCGGCCGCGCTCCCGGTGGACGGCGGCGCGGGATCACCCATGGCGTTGTGGCGCATCCGCATGCGGGTGGTGGAGCGGCCCGGCCGGCTCGCCAGCGTGGCGGGCGCGTTCGGCCGCCTGGGATGCAACATACTGACCCTGCACATCGCCCCGACCGGCAGCAGCGCCATCACGCCCGCCGGATGTGACGCGCTCGACGAGTTCGTCATCGAGGCGCCGCGCGATCTGGCGCTCGACGCGCTGGCCGGGGCGCTGACCGAGGCCGGCGGGTACGGCGTCGTGATCGTGCCCGCGCAGGTCAAGGACCTCACCGACCCGGGCGTTCAGGCGTTCGTGCTGGCGCAGCGGGTCGGCGCCGACCCCGACCGGCTGCCCGAGGCGATGGCGGAGCTGCTGCGGGTGCCGCAGGTCGAGTGGCGGCGTCCCGGCGACACCGTGGACGAGGGCGCCGAGCTCAACACCACCATGGTGATCTCCGTGAACCCCGACCGTGCCCTGCTGATCAGGCGGCCCGAGCTGCCCTTCACGCCGACCGAGGCGGCCAGGGCGGCGGCGCTGACCGCCGCGGCCCGCCAGGCCCGCTACACCAGCCCGACGCCCGCGGCTCCCGGGCGGAGCGGGACCCCTTCGGCTTGAACCCCGAGCTCCGCACCCAGCCGTTACCGGCGACGTACGTTCAGCGTGTTTCACTCACCGCGGTACTGCGACGTCGTGTCGCACAACTCAAGGGCTATTCGCGTCGGACGTGGTGAAGAAGGCGGCGCTTTCGGGGTCCGTCGGGTAGTAGGACTCGATCGCGACCTCGTCCAGGGTGATGTCCATCGGGGTGCCGAACGTGGTGGTGGTCGAGAAGAGCCGCAGCTCTCGCCCGCCGAACCGGAAGATCATCGGGATCGTGACCTCGGACTCGATCGGGTGGCTCGCGTCCTCGGAGCCGGGCGTCAGCAGTTCCTCGTAGAGCGCGGTGAGCTGGGGGTCGGGAGCGGCGGCGAGCTGACGCGTGATCCGGGTGCGGAGCACCGCACGCACCTCGGCCAGATTGACGATGTGAGGGGCGAGCCCGCGCGGGTCCAGTCCCAGCCGTACCAGATTGATCGGCGGTCGCAGCAGGTCGGGGGCGACGCCTGTGAGGAACGGGTCGATGCCGCGATTGGTCATCACGATGTTCCATCGGCGATCGTGGACCAGCGCCGGGTACGGCTCGTGCGCGCGCAATACCCTCGCGACCGCGTCCCAGGCCGCCGACAGCGCCTCCCCGTCGAGCGGCCGCTCCGGGTAGCGGGGCGCGAAGCCGGCGGCGAGCAACAACCTGTTGCGCTCCCGCAACGGCACGTCGAGCTGCTCGGCGAGCCGGAGGATCATGCCGGCGCTCGGGTTGGACTTGCCGGTTTCCACGAGGCTGACGTGACGGGCCGACACGTCGGCGGCGATCGCGAGATCGAGCTGACTGAGCCGCCTGCGATGCCGCCATTGCCGTAGCTGTTCCCCGACCGTGTGCATGGCCGCCGATGTTACTCGTTCTCGGGCCGTACGCCATGACATGGGAGTTCATCGACAGTCGTCTCGGTGGCGGGAACACTGCTTGCCATGACTACGCAGGACATGACCACAGACAACAAGAGCATCGTTCAGCGGGCGCTGGCGGCCCTGGTCGCGACGGGCGACGTCGAGGCGCTCGCGCCGCTGCTGAGCGATGACTTCATCCACCACAGGCCGGATGCGACCTCGAAGTCCAAGGCGGAATGGCTCGCCGCCGTGGGCGCCGCGCTCGTCCCGCTCGCCGGCATGCAGGTCGAGATCCAGCATGTGCTGGCCGACGGCGACAACGTCGTGATGCACTCGCGGCGCCGGCTGCCCGACGGCGGGCCGGAGATCGTGGTCGTCGACATCTGGCGGCTCGACGACGGGCTGATCGCCGAGGCGTGGGAGATCATCGAGCCGGTCGCCCAGGCGGCCGCCCATCTGGCGTGGTGGGAACCCACTCATCACTGACCCTGACACCATCCGGACGCCACGGCCGTGAAACGCGTGGGGCATCGACGGCGAGCCGATGCCCCACCACGTGACGAACGCCTCCGTCTGGCCGTCGCCCCGCCTCGATCCGAACCTCCTGACGAGGCTGGGCGACAAAGAGAACCCCAGCGGCGGCGCGACGTGGACGCCAACAGCCCACACGCACACGTGCTGGTCAAGTGATGTCCCGCCGCAGTGGTGCGGCGACGGCGATGGCGGCGGCGATCAGGGCATAGCCGAGCAGCACGGCGGCGCCGAGGGGCGCGGAGAGCAAGGCGGTGGCGGAGGTGCCGGTCTGGTCGGCGATGGCGTCGGCCAGGTAGGTGAATCCGGTCAGCGCGGCGGTGGCGCCGCCGGGCAGGTAGGGATAGACCGCTTTGACGCCGGGCATGAGCATCAGGAGAGTCTCGATCATGTAGAGGTAGGCGCCGACCGCGACGAGCGCCGTCACCTGGTTGCGCAGGATGGCGCCTGCTGCCGCGCCCAGCAGGGTGTAGAGCGCCATGGCCAGCGCGATGCGGGCCAGGAGCGCCACGACGGTGCCGGCGGGCAGGCCGAGGGTGACGTCCTTGAGCGCGGCGGCTCCGAAGAGGGCCCCGGCGGCGACCGTGGAGGCGATGAGGCCGTAGGCGAGTCCACCTCCGGTGTAGGTGACGAGCTTGGCGACCAGCCAGGTCGACCGCTGGGGGGCGAACAGCGCGGTGGTGGTGATGGTCCGGTGCCGATATTCGGTGGTCACGGCGGCCGTGCCGAGCAGGGCCGGGATGAACATCGTGAACCCGAGCAGTCCGAGCAGCACGTGTACGCCCTGCGCCGTGTCCAGGCCCGGCATGGGCGGGGTGAAGTTCTCCGGGCCGACGAGCGCGAGCAGCCCGGTGAAGGCTCCGCTGCCGAGGGCGGCCAGCAGAGCCCAGCACCACAGCCTGGTGCCGATCAGGCGGGTCCACTCCGCCGCGATCGCAGAGGACGCGATCATTGGTCGTCTCCGATGAGGTTGAGGAACGCCTGCTCGAGGGTGGGGCGTTCGAGGGTGATCTCGTACAGGGCGATGCCGTGGGCCGCGGCGGCGGTCGCGACCTCGGCGGTGGTCATGCCGTGGATGCGCAGCGTGTCCGGCCCCAGGACGTCCGCGGGGACCCTGAGGTGGCTCCTTAGCTGGTCCGCCTGTGGTGAACGGACGAGTACGGCCGCCGCGCCGGACAACTCGGAGGTGGGGCCGGTGGCGACCAGCCGCCCCTGGCGGATCACCACGACGTGGTCCGCGGTCTGTCCGATCTCACTGAGGACGTGGCTGGAGACCAGGATGGTGCGCCCCTCGGCGGCCAGGTCGCGCAGGAACGTGCGCAGCCAGGCGATGCCCTCGGGGTCGAGGCCGTTGCTCGGCTCGTCCAGCAGGAGCACTCGAGGGTCGCCGAGCAGGGCGGTGGCCAGGCTGAGGCGCTGGCGCATGCCGGTGGACAGCGTACGGGTGGCGCGGTCGGCGAAGGACGACACCCCGGTCAACTCGGCGACCTGCGTGGCGCGGGCGTTGCCGTACCGGCCCATGCGGGCGTAGACCCGCAGGTGGTGCAGGGCCGTGTGGTCGGGGTGGAAGCCGGAGCCGTCCAGTACGGCGCCGACGGTCGCGGACGGCCTGGGCAGGTCGGCGTAGCGCCGGCCGTCGATGGTGGCGGTGCCGGAGTTCGGCGCGATCAACCCCAGCATCATCCGCATGGTGGTGGTCTTGCCTGCGCCGTTCGGCCCGAGGAAGCCGGTCACCGTGCCGTCACCGACCTCGAAGCTGAGGTCGGTGACGGCGGACACGGGGCCGAACGCCTTGGTCAGGCCGCGTACCTCGACGCTCACCGGCGCACCGCCGTCAACTGGCGCAGGATCTCCTCGGCGTCCTGGACGCTGAGGATCAGCTCGTCAAAACCGGCGACCCGGTATTTCAGGACGATTCGCAGGCCCGGGACACCTCGATGGGCTCCCACCAACTGCTTGACGCCGCTGAAGGACGTCCAGGTGCCGAGCTTGGTGTGGCCGCTGACGACCAGGCCGGATCGCAGCCCTTTGGCCGCGGCGAGCGGCCGGTCGAGGTGGTGGACGTCGGCGATCGCCGCCAGCGGCACGCTCACCTGGCCGGCTTTGACGAACAGCCGTGTCCACGAGGGGAAGCGCACGCTCAACGTCGTGTCGTGAACCTGTACCTGGATCATGGCGTCTCCTTTCGACCATGTGCATCTGTTCTATTAGTTGTATATCAGATAGTCTTGCCGTGTGCGGCTGACACTTGACCTGGACAGCGAGACCCCGATCTACCAGCAAATCCGGGATCGGATCGTGGAGGCGATCGCGCGCGGGCAGGCACGCGAAGGCGACCCGCTACCCTCGACACGGCAGCTCGCCGCGGACTTCGGTATCAATTTCCATACCGTGAACAAGGCCTACGACCTGCTACGACAGCAGGGCGTCATCCGGATCAACCGCAAGAGCGGCGCGGTCATCCGGCGCGATGCCGGCACCGGCCCACCTGAGCCAGGATTCACCGACGACTGGGAAGAGAAAATGCGCGTACTACTGGCGGACGCCACCGTTCACGGCCTGGACCGCGACGATGTGATTCGACGCTGCGAGGCGATCCTGGCCGGCTTCCGGGAGCGGTCGTGACGCCGTCCATCACCGCCGGCCTGGCTCTGGTCGCGCTGGTCGGGTGCCTCATGCTGGCACTGCCCGCGCTGGCCAGGCCGACGCTGCCGTTCGGCGTGCGGGTGGCCGCCGAGCGGGCCGACGACCCGGTGATCCTCGCCCAGCGGCGGATCTACGCCCGTCTCGTCGTCCTGATGACCGCCGTGGCCGCGGCGCTCTCGGTTCTCACCGGGCAGGCGGCCGTGACGGCAGGGGTCCTGGCCGCCGCCGATCTGCTGCTGTACTACCGCGCCCATCTCAAGGTACGCGCCACCAAGAACGCGGGCGGATGGGCGGCCGAGCGGCGTCAAGGCGTCACCGTGGACACCACGTTCCGTACCGATCCCGTCCGTGTGCCGTGGATGTGGGGGTTGCCTGCCCTGGTGATCCTGCTGCTCACCATGGGGATCGGCTGGGGGCGGTCCGGCGCCGTCGCCGAACGGTTCGAGCCGGTGCTGTATCAGGCCGCGCTCACCCTGCTGGTCATCGTCGTGATCCTGATCGTGCTGCGTGCCCGTCCCGACCTCGACGCGGCCCGGCCCACGGGCTCGGCTCGCCGTTACCGCACCTACCTGCGCGGTGTCGCTGTATTGTCGCTGCTGTCGGCCGCCTGCCTCAACCTCAGCCTCCTCATCTGGGCGCTGCGCCTGTGGGGGGTCGTGGCGGCCACAGTCGTCTGGCAGGTGGCCGTGTGTCTGCCGTTCGCCGTGCTGCTGGGTGGATGGCTGGTCTGGGAACTTAAGGTGGGCCAGGCAGGGCACCGCCTGCCCGCCGTGCCAGGTGAGGAAGAGGAAGATTCCGGGATCACGCAGCGCGACGATGACCGGCACTGGTTCCTGGCGGGCACGGTTTACGCCAACCGGCGCGACCCCGCCCTTCTCGTCCACGCCCGTTTGGGCTCCTCCACCTGGACGATCAACCTCGGGCACCCCATCGCCTGGCTTCTGTCCGCCGTTCTCGTCGTCGCCATCGCGATGTTCGTCCTGGCGGCGGTTTTCGGCGGCATCGACCTGCCGCAGAAGCGGAGCATCTTCTGACGCCAGGCGGTCGCGGATCAGGAAGCGCGCCTGGCAGCCAGCGTCCTGTACGGCTTTGGCTCAGGCCGGCGTCCGTCAGGTCGGGCCGAGCAAGTCCCAGCGGTTCCCGGCGATGTCGAGGAACACCGCCACCCTCCCGTAAGCCTCGGCACGTGGCGAGGTGACGAACTCGACCCCGGCGGCCGTCATCCGCTGGTAGGCGGCGTCGAAGTCATCCACCCGCAGGAAGAACCCCACGCGGCCGGCGACCTGGTTCCCGACGACCGCCGCCTGCTGGTTCCCGTCTGCGCGGGCGAGCAGGATGCCCGTTTCTGCACCCGGCGGACGGACCACCACCCACCGTTTCGGACGCCCGTCGTTCGTCAGTGACGGAGAGTCCTCGACCAGCTCGAAGCCGAGCACGTCGACGAAGAAGACGATAGCCGGGTCGTAGTCGTCCACGACCAGCGCCACAAGATCGATTCGCACCTCCCCGAGGATACGCCAACACGGCACATAGCCGTTCGAGGCGGCGACCACGTGCGCGATGCCGAGGTCGCAGATCTGCCGCTTCGGGGGTGGATCAGCGCCCGGTCGCGCCGTCGATCAGTTCCCGCAGGATGTCCGCATGGCCCGCGTGGCGGCCGGTCTCCTCGATCATGTGGGTGAGTGCCCAGCGGATGCTGGGAGCGGGACGGCCCGGCCGCGGTCGAGGGATCGGTGCGCTCGGATCGGTGCACCCGTCGAGCACCTCGTTCGCGCGCTCGACCGCCTCTCGGTAGCGGGCGACGACCTCGGCCACGCTGTCCACCGGCGCGGCCTGGAACGTGGCCTGCCAGTCGGTGACGTCGTCCCCGAGGAACATCGCACGTTCGACGAAGGTCAGGTGGTTGAGCAGGCCGAGCAGGTTCGTGCCCGACGGCACCGCGGCTGCTCGCGCCTGCGGTTCGGGCGCGCCCTCGACCTTCGCGGCGATCGAGGCCCGGAGGTAGTCGAGGAAGCCGCGCAGGGTCGCGATCTCGCTGCTTCCTGTCCGGGGCGGCGGGGTGTCGCGGCGGCGGTGGCGGCGGGTGGTGCTGGGCACTGTGGTCTCCTTGTTCCTGGTCGGGAGCCGGGTCAGGTGGTACGGCGGATGAAGCACTCGTTCGGTATGCGCCTAGCTTTGCCGTACGCGCCGCGTTCTGGCATGAAATCTTGCGGTTCTGGCAAGATGGCGGCGTGGATCACGAATCGGACGAGGTGCTTGACGCGGTGGGGCCGCGACTCCGCGCGCTGCGTCGTGACCGCGGCATCACCCTCGCCGCCCTCGCGGCGGCGACCGGCGTGTCGGAGAGCACCCTGTCCCGGCTGGAGAGCGGGCAGCGCCGGGTGACCCTGGAGTTGCTGCTGCCGCTGGCCCGTACCTACGGCGTTCCGCTGGACGATCTCGTCGGTGCCCCGCCCACCGGCGACCCCCGGATACACCTCAAGCCGATCAGACGGTTCGGGATGACCTTCGTGCCCCTGTCGCGGCGGCCGGGCGGGGTGCACGCGTTCAAGATGATCATTCCCGCCCAGCCGAAACCGCTCGAACCGACCCCGCAGACTCACGAAGGCTTCGAATGGCTGTACGTGCTCAACGGCCGCCTGCGGCTCGTGCTCGGCGAGCGCGACCTGACGCTGCCGCCCGGTGAGGCGGCCGAGTTCGACACGTCCCTGCCGCACTGGCTGGGCAGCGCCGATGGCGGCGCGGTCGAGCTTCTCATCCTGTTCGGCCTGCAAGGGGTGCATTCGCACGTACGCACCGGGGCTCATCGGTCGTCTCACGGCGGGAGCCCGCGGTGAGCCCAGCGGAGGCCGGCTCCGCGACGGGGCAGAAGCGGGATGCCCACGCCTGGACCGCCGCCGAGCGGAAAGAGCCACGCGCCGCCGCCTCCGACTTCACGGCGGCGAACTGACCTGCGTTCAGCCCCGTTTCGTGGCCAGGAGCTCGCGTCCGCGCTCCGGCGTGATCAGGCGGGCGGCCCGGGGGTCGGCCAGCAGGGCGATCGGTGCGATTTGGTCCTCGTGCGACGGGCGCCAGTGAACGAGGGCGTCGCGCAGGCGCGGCCAGGCGTCCTGGCCGGCGTCGAGAGCGGCATGCGCGGCAGCGTCGAACTCCGGGTTGCCGAAGCAGAGCCGGAACCCCGGTTCTTTCCGCCGCGCCTGATGACGGCCGAGCAGGTGCTTGACCTGCTCTGGGCCGCGGTCCCACAGGGACTGGAGCGTGGAACCAGCACCGAAGCGGCGAGCCTGTTCGTGCGCGGCGAACAGCAGCGGCAGGGCCTGCGTGGCGAACAGGCCCTCGTCCAGGGTCCACGACCGGGTGTCGTCGCGGGTGAGCAGCCGGTAGAACGGGTCGCCGTCCTCCTCCCTCAGTAAGATCCGCATCTGGTAGTCCAGGAACGAGGCGCGGTCACGGCCGAAACGCGCGGCCGGTGCGAACACGGCCAGCGGACGGCCCACCTCACCGCGCAGGCTCGCCAGCCGGGCTTCCTCGACCTTGGCGTCCCACTCACGCTGGGTTTCGCATCGGGGACGGTCGAGGGCGTGGAATCCGGCGTAGAAGTCGTACATCTTCTCGTAGAACGAGCCGTGCCGGTCAGGGCCACTGGCCGTCCATGAGAACACGTCGTAAGCCGCCCATTCGCCGTGCTCATCGACGTCGCCCGGGTCGAGGTAGACGGCGCCGGCGTCCGCCTCCAGGGAAATCAGCAACGATCGCGTCGCCGCGGGCTCTGCGTCATCCTCGTCCCAGTCGGCGTAGGCCTCGGCCCACCACGGCTCCAGATCGGTCAGCCAGCCGATCTCCTCGGTGCCGCGAAGGCTCCAGACGAAGTTGCCCGCGTGCCGCCAGCCGTTGGTGACCAGTAAGAACTCCCGCAACGATGGGGGCAGCACGCACCCCAGACGCGCCTCCAGGGCCTGTATCTCGTCTTCGGTGGCGGGCGGGCACCCGAGCCAGGGGCCGCCGTCCGGCTCCTCGTCGGGGTGGGCGATGCGCCACTCCTCGCTCCAGCGCTGGAGGAACGGCTTCCATGCGTGACGGTCCACGGTGGGCTCCTACGGCGTCGCACGATTCGGTCCCGCGAATTCCATCAGGTCCCACCGACATCCCCGGTGTCGGCGAGGTCGTCCCTTGTGCGACCCGGTCTGGCGCGCGTGGCGCGGGGTTCCGGCGTGGCCTGCCCGGTGTGCGCGGGCGTGGTGAAGCGCCGACGCGGCCTGCGGTTTCGGCGCGCGGCCGGCTAACGCGGCGTGACCAGGCGGGCCTCGTAGGCGGCGATGACGAGCTGGGCGCGGTCGCGGGCGTTGAGCTTGGCCAGCAGGCGGCCGATATGCGTCTTCACGGTCCCGGGACTCACCTGGAGCTGCACGCTGAGCTCGGCGTTGGACAGCCCGTGGGCGACGAGGGTGAGCACCTCGCGCTCCCGGTCCGTCAACGTGTCGAGCCCGTGAAAGGGCTGCCGGACCGGTCGCCGTACGAACTCCGCGATCAGTCGGGTGGTGACGGTCGGCGCGAGCAGCGTCTCACCCGACGCCACCACCCGGATCGCCTTCAGAAGGTCGTCCGGAGGCGCGTCCTTGAGCAGGAACCCGCTGGCACCCGCCCGCAGCGCCGAATAGACGTACTCATCGAGGTCGAACGTGGTCAGGATGAGCACCCGAGTGTCCCTGGCGATCTGCCCGGTCGCGGTGATGCCATCCATCTCGGGCATTCTGACGTCCATGAGCACCACGTCGGGTGACACTGTGCGTGCCAGCTCCACCGCCTCCCGCCCGTCGCGGGCCTCCCCGACCACGGTGAGATCGTCCTCCGAGTCGATCAGCAAGCGGAAACTGCCGCGCAGGAGCGCCTGATCGTCGGCGATGAGCACCCGGATCACGAGCCTCGCCCTGCCGCACCCACCCGGACCAGGCCCGGCCCGGTCCGGGCTCGCCCTGCCCGGACCCGCCGACTCCGCGTCCGACGGCTCACGCTTGTGCTCCTCGTCATCACGTCCATCATGACCGATCCACGCCTACCGCTCGCACCACGCCGATGCCTTCTCGGAACGCCGGCCGCATGCACATCCAGGCGCCACTGCGGCGCTCTGCCGAGGGGCCCTCCGTTCGCGCACGCCCGCGCTTCGCGAACGTCGGCCGTACGCACATCCAGGCGCCACTGCGGCGCTCTGCCCTGGGGCCCGCCGTTCGCGCACGCCCGCGCTTCGCCGGAACGCGTCCGGCGCCGCGCCCACTCCCTCCGTCGAGAGGGGGGGAACTCCCGGGCGGGTCAAGGGATCTCCCATGACGCGTGCACGCCGAACCCCCTTCCCGGACGCGGGCCGGCCTCGAAGGTGCCGCCGTGCAGCAAGGCCCGTTCGCGCATGCCCGCCAGCCCGTGCCCGTCCGGCCGCCCCGGCAGCACCCGCTGCCCAGGCCCGTCGTCGACCACGGAGATCCGCAATCTCCCCTCGGCGACCGACACGCTGGCCTGGCAGCGGGCGGGTGCGGCGTGCTTGACGACGTTGGTGATCGCCTCCTGGACGATGCGGTAAACGGCCGGCGCCATGCTGTCGGGCACGGTGCCGTCCACCGACAGATCGACCTGCACACCGGCCTCCGCCGCGCGGTGCGCCAGGGACGGCAGGTCGGCGAGCCGGGGAAGCGGCGTGCTGTCGGGCGCGCTGCCGGGTGCGCGCAGCGCGCCGAGAAAATGGCGCATCTCCGCGAGCGAGCCGCGCCCGATCTCCTCGATGGCCCGCAACGCCTTGCGCCCTTCCTCCGGATGCTTGTCGAGGACCTTGGCCGCCACCCCCGCCTTGACGGTGATCATGCTCATCGAATGGGCGACGACGTCGTGCAGCTCGCGCGCGATCCGCAGGCGTTCGTGGGCCGCCGCCTGCTCGGCCTGCCTCCTGGCCTCGCGGGCGGCGAACTCGCGGCGGGTGCGCGCCGCCGTGCCGAGGCTCCAGCTCGCTCCGACGGCCAGCCAGGCCGTGCCGATGACGAAGACGGGGTCGGGCCAGCCGTTGGGATATTGTGGTGGGCCCGGCATCGAGACCAGCAGCGAGCCTCCGCTGACGAGCAGGCCCGACACCAGGGCGATCGCCGATCGCCGCACCGGCAGGCCGGTCGCCACCGGGTAGATGGCCAGGGCCGTCACGACCGTCGGCATCAGCCGGTTGGTCTGCAGCGCGAGCACGGCGAGACCGATCAGGAGCGCACCGTAGTAGGCGGGCTCCGGCCACAGCCGCCGCACCGCCACGGGCAGCACGAGCAGCCAGCAGAGCGCCGTGGTCGCGGCGTTCGCGGCCGGCTCCGGCGGACTCACCGTGGACGCCAGCGCGAGCAGCACCGCGACCACGGTGTCGGCCAGGATGAGCAGCCAGGGTGGCGGCCGTCGGGCGAGCAGATTCACATCTCGACGTTATCGAGGAACGGCCGGGGGCGAATCGGAGCACGGGCCGTCAGACCAGGGTCGTACTCCGCCCGCGTACGCTCACACCGTGTGACCCTGGTCCGATCCGAAAGATCGGATCCGGCTCCGATGTGCGGACCCGCCGCCGTACAGCATCGTTGCCGCCATGAACCGACGCAGACTCATCGCCCTGTGCCTGGCGGCCTGCCTCGCCGTGCCGCTCGGCGGTATCGCGCTGGCCTCCGCGCAGGCCCACGGCCTCGTTTGGAAGGACTGTGGTGACGGCCTGCGATGCGCGGAGCTGGTCGTTCCCGTGGACTGGGCCGATCCCGGCGGGCCCAGGACCTCGGTGCACGTGGCCAAACTGTCCGCGACGGGCAGGAGCATCGGGCCGCTGGTCGTCAACTTCGGCGGGCCCGGCACCAGCACGGCGATGCTCAGGCGGAAAAACCAGCCCGACGCTCAGGCGGAGCTGCCGAGCCTGCTCGACGAGCTGCAGCGGAGCTTCGACGTCATCGCCATCGACCCGCGCGGCCTGTCGGAGCCCGCGAGCGGCAGGCGCGCGAGCTGCGCAGAGCCCGACGCCTCCATCTACGGGCTGCTCCTGGCCAGGACAAAGCAGGACTGGGACGCCCACGCCGCCAAGAACGCGGCCCATCAGGCGAGCTGCCGCATCATGGCCAAATCGGCCTGGCGCGGGATGACGGCGTGGAACGTGGCGCACGACCTCGACGCCCTGCGCGCCGCACTCGGCCAGGACAAGCTCATCTACGCGGGCAACTCCTACGGCACCGTCTACGCCCAGGCCTACCTGGAGCTGTTCCCGCAGCGGGTCGGCCGGATGTACTTCGACGGCACCGCCGATCACACCCAGCAGGAGTTCGAGCCCTGGCTACGCAACTACGCGCGCACGCAGGAGCGCCATCTCACCCGCTTCCGCGACTGGTGCGCCCGCCGCTCCGACTGCGCCCTGCGCGGCACGGACGCCGGCGAGGCGTGGGACGAGCTCGTCGCCAGGGTACGCCGCGCGCCACTGCCGGCGTCGGCCGGCCGGACGGTGCACGAGGGGCAACTGTACGCGGGCGCGGTCAAAGGCATGAATCCGGCACTCTGGCCCCAGCTCGCCACCGCCATCCGAAAGGCGCTCGACGGCGACGCCAGTGACTTCCTGGAGGAACTGCTCCCGGATGAGGGCGGCACGTCCGTGAGCCAAGATTCTTTGTGCAACGACTTCATGCCGGAGCTGCCGACGTACGAGGAGTTCCAGGGCATCGAGGCCAGACTCCGTGAGATCGCGCCGAGGTTCGGCTGGCTCGAGGGACGCTTCGAGCTCGGGCGATGCTGGGGCCGCAGCGGGGGCGCGTCATGGGCACCGCACCCGTTGCGCGTGAAGGACGCCCCGCCGATCCTCTTCGCGATCGGAGAGCTCGACAACAACACCAACTATCGCGGGCAGGCGCACGTGGCCGAGCAGATCCCGTCCGCGCGCGTCCTGTGGCACGGCGACGGCCACGCGTCGTGGGCGAGAAATCTCTGCCTGCGGCGGCACGTCAGCGCCTACCTGACCACGGGGGAGTTGCCCGCGCCGGGCACGCGCTGCCCGGCCGAGATCATCCAGAAGGTGGGGAAATGATCGAGGTCACAGAACTGACGAAGCTGTACGGCTCCACGCGCGCGGTGTCCGGGCTCACGTTCGCCGTCAAACCCGGACAGGTCACCGGTTTCCTCGGGCACAACGGCGCCGGCAAGTCCACCACCATGCGCATGATCCTCGGCCTCCACACGCCCACGTCGGGCAGGGCGTTGATCAACGGCGTCCGCAAACACGACCTGCGCGACCCCATGCGCGAGGTTGGCGCCATGCTCGACGCGGCCGAGGTGCAGGGCGGGCGCAGCGCGTTCGCCCACCTCCAGGCGCTGGCGTACGCGGGCGGGATCGGGCGCCGCAGGGTCGTGGAGGTGTTGGAGGAGGTCGGCCTGGCCGGGGCGGCACGCAAGCGGATCGCCGGATTCTCCCAGGGGATGCGCCAGCGCCTCGGCATCGCGGCGGCACTACTCGGCGACCCAGGAGTGCTCATCCTCGACGAGCCTGCCAACGGCCTCGACCCCGACGGCATCCGCTGGCTCAGGACACTGCTCAGATCCCTGGCGGCCGAGGGGCGCACCGTCCTGCTTTCGAGCCACTTGATGACCGAGATGTCCCTCACTGCCGACCGGGTCATCATCATCGGCCAGGGCCGGCTGATCGAGGACGCCTCGATGGCGGACCTGCTGGCCCGTTTCCAGAGCGGCGTACTGGTCCGATCACCCCACGCGGCCCGCCTGTCCAGGGCACTCGAAGCGGCCGGAGCAACAATAGGCCCGGCCCGGGACACCGACGCCGGTGACGAGCTGGTGCCCGGTCGGCCCGCAGCGGCTGGAGCCGATGCCCGCCCCGCGCGCGACGTCGGCGCCGGAGCGGAACTGCTGGTGACCGGCCTGACCGCAGCCGTCATCGGTGACATCGCCCTGGCGAACGGCTGTGCCGTTCACGAGCTGGTGTCGCGCCGGACATCGCTGGAGGAGGCCTTCATGGAGATCACCCAATGATCAACGTCATCGCATCGGAATGGCTCAAGCTGCGCTCGCTCCGAGCCACCTATTACGTCCTGGCCGCCACGCTCTCGGCCCTTGCGCTCACCGGCTTCGCCGCGTACTCGATCTCGCGCTACTTCGACACCAACGGCCCCGGCGGCGATCCCGTCGGCACGGGTCTCAGCCTCAGCGCCGACATTCCCCCTGTGCTGTTCGGCATGCTGGGCGTGTTCGCCATCTCCGGCGAATACACCACCGGCATGATCAGGCTCACGCTGACCACGATCCGGAGCCGGTGGACGCTCCTTCTGGCCAAGGCCGCCGTGGTGGCCGCCGTGGCCCTTGTCGCGGGCCAGGCGCTGGCGTTCGCCACCTTCTTCACCGCACAGGCCGTGGTGGCCGGGCGTCCGATCGGCGCCTCGTTCGCCGAACATGCGGCCCTGGCCGAGGTCCTGACCACCGGCGTGGGCTCCGCCGTCGCCGGGGTGATGGGGCTGGGGCTGGCCACGGTCCTGCGTTCGACACCGGGAGCGCTCATCGCGCTGGTCGTCCTCCCGCTGTCCCCGACCGTGCTCGAGCGCTTCCTCCCGGCTCCGTGGAACGACTGGGTCAGCTCCCTGACGATTCCGTCGCTGGCGAGGCAACTGGCCGCCATACCCGACGCCGGAGCCTTCGGTCCCTTGACGGCCGCCGCCATCCTGGTGGGTTACGTCGTGCTCTCCCTCCTGCCGGCAACCCTGGCGATCAACCACCGCGACGCCTGACCGGACCCCTCGCGGGTGCGCCCGCGCGGGGTCCGTTCCTGGTCGGTCAGGGTCGTACGTAGCGCCGGAACATGATTCCTGAGGCGAAGGTACGGTGCTCGACCAGGCGCAGCCGCAGTGCTTCGCTCACGGGCAGGTACGGCTTGCCGCCCCCGATGATCACGGGGAGCGCGTACACCCAGAACTCGTCGATCAGGTCCAGCAGGGAGACGGCCAACTCGGCGCCACCGAGTTGGAGGGTGCCGTCGAGCTCCTGCTTGAGGCGCGTCACCACGGACACGGCGTCCTTACGACGGACGATCGTGAGCCCTTCGGGGACGGTCTGGAGGGTGTCGGAGAAGACGTACCGCGGCGTCTCCTTGTAGAGCTGGGCGAACTCCCGCTCGATGGCCGGGGCGCCTTCCTTGCCGAGGTCCTGCGTCCAGGGCTTTTCCATCGCCTCATACAGCCGCCGCCCGAACAGGAACGCCGCGGTCCGGCGAACATGGTCGTTCGCCGCCTGCTGAAAGTCCTCGGCCGGGTCCATAAAGTCCATGCCACCGTCGAGGTCCTCGATGTAGCCGTCGATCGAGGTGTTCATCCAGTAGATGATCTTGCCCATAAACTCTTCCTTGGTCGTTGAGATCGTCCGGAGTGGAGACCCGGTGGCGCGCCGGAACTCATCGCAGGCAGGGCGGCCAAACTATCCTCTTCCGGATGGACTGAGTTCGTGTCGGACGGCCAGGCCGCTCAGTATGGCTTTCAGGCCGAAGGTGAAGCGGCCTTCCAGGACGTCGGTGTCGTCGTGGCCGGTGAAGCCCGCGTGAGCGAGGATGTTGATCAACGCGGCATTGAACAACGTCACCGGTGCCGGGGCCGGCACGTGGCCCGCAAGCGGAGGATGAAGGCAGAGTCTAACAACGCCTCTCGCACCTCACGAATCAGGGAAACGAGAGACAACCAGGTGCCCAGCTAGCAGCCGCAATCCTCGGGCAGGAACATGTGCCATCCCCAGATGACTGGGCCAAGACCTTCACCGACCCCTGCCTCTGCGCCGCCATGCTCGACCGCCTCGCCTTCGGCCGCGACACCATCGAGACCGGCACCAACTCCTACCGCCGCGCCCAGACCCGCGCAACCCAGCAAGCCTGACCAGCCGACTATGCCCGCTATCAGCCTCGACACCACCTACGCCCTCGAACTCGCCGAGTTCCTACTGTTCGTCGCCGACCGGCTCGCCGCAGACCCTGCCAGGCTGCCGCCATCGCTCCTTGCCTCCGTCGGCCGCCCCGCCTACGGCCTGGCCGCCCGCCGTGCACCGCAAAGTAGCGCTGCGTAGTCGATACCACCGGGCGTAATTGGCATAGGACTTGATATCAAGCACCGCGTTCTGCGAAAACACGCAAGATCGCGTATCGCACCCGACTTATCCCGTCATGTTCGAGCCGAAACCGTCCCTGGGATGGCCCGGAGTAGAGGGCTCTTACGGTCGGTTCTGAGGTCCTTCCGGCAGGCCATTGGCCACGAACAGGTCCCGGTAGCGGGCAAGGCTGTCGAATGACCGCGACAGCAGGGTGACCCCTGTCTCAGGCTCGTTGACCTGGAGTAGCTGCAACGACGCTATTCCCAGAAACAGCCACGTCACCTCTTCACCGAAGGCGTTGCCATAACTGATCTCGCCCGCCCGCCCCAGCGCTGTGGCCACTTGGCGGGCGGCATCCTCCGAATTGGCTCGTACCACCGTCACATCTTCACTGAAACGTGGTGGTGCGTAACCGCCCTCTACCTCCGTCCTGTAAACCAGCGCCACGCCATAAAGGAACTCCGTCTCGCCCATTGGCCCTCCCTTGATGGTCGAAACAGGCAACAGGGTGCCCGGTGCGAACTATGATCCCTGATCACCTGCGATAGCCAGGAAGAATTCCTCTATGGGCCCTGACACCGGCGGCCAGCGTCGTAACTCGGCTGCACCGGCAAACGCCCGCGCCGGGTGCGGTCACTTCTCGCGAACAAAACCACTGGGCGGACGTCATTGATGTGGGCCTCACCTGCTGCTGATTAGCGAACGAGTCGAGACACCAGGAAAATCAGGCCGGGGCCAGTTCGAGCGCATGCTGCAGGTTGTGCTCGGCGATGTCCGCCATGAACGCCCGGTCGGGGAAGTCCCCGTCGAGCAGTCGCAGCGGCCCCGCCGTCAGCGAGAGTCGCTGAGCGAGCATGTAGAGCGCGAGCCGGTCCTCGTCCAATCCGTCCGCCTGCAGGGGCCCGTAGCCGTCGTGCAGGCGGATTCGCAGGAAAACGTGCTCCCACTCGACGTCGAAGTACATCAAGCCCTCGATATCGATCAGCACGGGGTTCCCGTCCGCGTCCACCAGCACATGATCGGGCCCCAGTTCGCCGTGCACGACCGCGTACTCCGTCCGGGGCGCCACCGCTGCCGCCAGGGTCAGCAGTCGCTCCTCCA
>NZ_BAAAZP010000222.1:35073-35983 GCF_039536965.1 Nonomuraea antimicrobica
CGGCGCTCCTCGCCGAGGTACGGCCGACATGCCGTCATCGAGGCGCGAGGCCGCCTCGGCGAGGTCCCGCCGCGCACGGTCGAGAACCGTCCCCTCGCACGACGTGCCTCGCGACGTTCCTCCTCCGTCGACCACGGCTGCCGTACGCCGGTGCCCGGTGGCCCCGCATCGCCCGCAGCGATTCCGCGAGCCGGGCCATGACCGGAGCAGCCGCGCGCCGGTCGCGTACGAGCAACTCCTCGAGGTTCTCCCCGCGAAGGTCCTCAACGATCGCAAGGTCCGCCGGGCTGTGGGCGCCGTCACCGTCGACGAGACGGATCGCCGGGACGCGGACGCCAAGCGCGTCCAGTCGCGCGTGCGCGGCCTGGAACAGACCGAGCCCGAGGCCGGGTGAGAACGGATCGGTGAGGTCGTCATCGCCCTCGACCGCCGGCCAGTGGTTCTCCGCGTCATCCCACAGGTAGGCGATCGCCGTGGTCGCGTCGTCCATCACCAGGCGGTAGACGCCCTTCTTACTGCCGCCCGTGACCCGCTCGATCGTCTCCAGCCGCCGCCCGCCGCCCAGCGCGGCCCGTGCCGCACCCGCCAACTGCTCCCGCGTCACCGCCCTGGGCGTCACGTCACGAACCGCCTCTCCACCACGACGACTCGCGCACCCTACGGGAGCACCGATGTGGGGGCAACGGGTTTGCTCCGGATGCGAGCACGCGCCGGCCCAGGTCCGCCACGAGGTCCAGACCCGCCTGAACGGGCCTGCCATGCCCGGCCCACGCACCGAAACCCACCTGAGCGTGCCTTCCGGCGTTATTACCCGGGGGAGGGGCACGGCCGGCTGGAGCGAGCCCTGGCCACCGCGCCCGGCCCCGCCCGCGGCCCTGCCCGCGGTCCGGCCCCGCCCGGCCCTGCCCGC
>NZ_BAAAZP010000223.1:0-5262 GCF_039536965.1 Nonomuraea antimicrobica
CGCGCGCCCGCCCCTGGCGGCGGCGGCGCGGGCCCCGCCCGCCACCACGCACTGAAGACACCGCGGGCGCCGGCGACCACCCGGCGCCCGAGCTGCTCCCGCGCGGCGCATCCGCCCGCGCCGTAGAGCGCTTTCCCCCTTCAGAGCCCGTGGAGGCTTTCATGTCAGGAGCGCCGTTCTGGCGTGCGGTGGCGGCGTGCGCCGTCATCGCGATCTCATTGTTCGTCACCCTCACCACCGCGCCGCGCCTGGGCCTGGACCTGCGCGGCGGTACCCAGCTCGTCTTCGAGACCAAGGACTCGCCGACCGTCAAGGCCGACGCGGCGGCCACCGACCGCGCGCTCGACGTGCTGCGCCAGCGCGCCGACGCGCTCGGCGTGGTCGATCCCACCCTGGTCCGCTCCGGCGAGCGGCGGATCATCGTCGAGCTGCCCGGCGTGCTCGATCCGCGCCAGGCGGCCGAGGTCATCGGCCGTACCGCGCAGCTCGCGTTCCATCCCGTGCTCGGCGCGGCCGAGGACGGCGACCGTACGGCGGTACCCGACGAGAACGGCGGCCTGCTCAAGCTCGGCGCCGCGGTCATCACCGGCGAAGGGGTGAGCGACGCCGCCGAGCGCAGCGACCCCCAGCGCGGCCCCGGCTGGTGGGTGAGCATCGACTTCCGCGAGGAAGAGGCCTGGCAGCGGCTGACCGGGGACGCGGCCTGCCGGCCCCAGGACGACCCCCGCCGCCGGATCGCCATCGTGCTCGACACGGAGGTCATCTCCTCGCCGCCGCTCGACCCGTCCGTGCCCTGCGGCAGCGGCATCCCGGGCGGCAGCGCCGACATCACCGGCTCGTTCAGCCACGAGCAGGCCCGCGACCTCGCCGTACTGATCAAGGGCGGCGCGCTGCCGGTCCCGCTCGACCTGGTCGAGCAGCGTACGGTCGGCCCGACCCTGGGCGCGGCGGCCATCGACGCCAGCGCCAAGGCGGCCGTCGCCGGGCTGATCCTCACCGCCGTGTTCATCGTGACCGTCTACCGCCTGGCCGGGCTGCTGTCGGTGGTCGCGCTGCTCTGCTACGGCGTGATCTCGTACGCGGTGCTGGCGGCGATGGGCGCGACCTTCACGCTGCCGGGGCTGGCCGGGTTCGTGCTGGCGATCGGCATGGCCATCGACGCCAACGTCCTGGTGTTCGAGCGGGCCAGGGAGGAGTACCAGCGGTCGAGCGGGCTGCGGCCGGCGCTGGATCGCGGGTTCAAGAACGCCTGGAGCGCGATCGCCGACTCCAACATCACCACGCTGATCGCGGCCGGGCTGCTGTTCTGGCTGGCCTCGGGGCCGGTCAAGGGGTTCGGTGTGACGCTCGCCGTCGGCGTGCTGGCCTCGCTCGTCTCGGCCCTGCTCATCACCCGCGTGCTCACCCAGGCCGTGATCGGCCGCATCGGGCCGCGCCTGTCGGGGCTCGGCTCGCCCGGAGCCGTCAGGACGTGGCTGACCCGCAGGAACCCGCAGCTCATGCGGGCCGGGAAGGTGTGGCTGGCGGTCGCGGGCGGGCTGGCGGCGGTGGCGGTCGCCGGGCTGGTCGCCCGCGGGCTGAACTTCGGCGTGGAGTTCACCGGCGGGCGGCTGGTCGAGTTCGCCACGGCGCGGCCCGTACCGGCCGACGTGGCCGGGGACGCCGTCGCGCGCGCCGGGATCCCCGGCGCGGTGGTGCAGGCGGGCGACGACGGCGTCTCCGTACGTGCCGCGCGCCTCGGCCTCCATGACGTGGCCAGGATCGAGCAGGCGCTCGAAAGCCGGGTGGGCGAGGTGAGCAAGCGGCGCGAGGAGTTCATCGGCCCCAGCCTGGGCGCGGAGCTGCGCCGCAACGCCCTGGTCGCGCTCGGCGTGGCCGTGGCCATGCAACTCGCCTACCTGGCGGTCCGCTTCCGGTGGAGCTTCGGCGCGGCGGCCGTGCTGGCGCTGCTGGTGGACGTGATCGTGGTGGCCGGGATGTTCGCGTGGCTGGGCAAGCCGATCGACGGCGTCTTCCTGGCCGCGATGCTCACCATCGTCGGGTACTCGGTCAACGACAAGGTGGTGGTGTTCGACCGGGTCAGGGAGCTGTGGGCGGCCCGCGCGGGGGAGCCGTTCGCGGCGGCGGTGAACGGCGCGATCCTGCAGACCCTGCCGCGCACCGTCAACACCGGGCTCGGCGCGCTGTTCATCTTGCTCGCGCTCATGGCCTTCGGCGGCGACTCGCTGCGTGACTTCGCGATCGCGCTGGTGGCCGGGATCGTGACGGGAACGCTGTCGTCGGCCTTCGTGGCGGGTCCTGCGGCGATCGTGCTGGCCAGGTACGACCGGCGTCCCCCGGCCAGGCCCGCCGCGTCGCGCGCCGCTCGACCCCGCCGGGGCTCGGGAGCTGTGGTGTGATGCTGGTGAACCACGCGCGCCGCCGGTGCCGTCCCCCGTGCGGGGGACCGGCGGGCGCGCTCCCACCGACGGCATCTCACCCCAGGAGGGTCCTGATGATCACCTGGCGGCGGCTCACCGAGGAGGACTTCCCGCTGCTGCGCTCGTGGCTCGCACAGCCGCACGTGGCCCGCTGGTGGCACCACGAGACCTCGCCGGAGGCCGTGGTGCGCGACTTCGGCCCGGCCGCGCGAGGGGAGGAGCCGTCGGAGGACCTGCTCGCCCTCCTCGACGGCCGTCCCTTCGGGCTGGTGCAGCGGTCACGGCTCGCCGACTATCCCGACTACCAGGCCGAGCTGGCCGCGATCGTGCCCGTTCCCGACGAGGCGGTTACGATCGACTACCTGATCGGCGACCCCGGGCAGGTGGGCAAGGGGCTCGGGACGCTGATGATCCGTTCGATCGTCGAGCGGACGTGGGTGGAGCTGCCCGACGCGTCCTGCGTCCTCGTCCCGGTCGCGGCGGGAAACCTCGCGTCGTGGAACGCGCTGCGCAAGGCGGGCCTGCGCCGCGTCGCCGCGGGCGAGCTGGAGCCGGACCACCCGGAGGACGACCGCGACCACTACCTCTACCGGATCGACCGCCCCACCCCACCCTGACCGCCCGGTACGGCGTCAGCGCACTCCCGGGGAGTGCCGTCCGCGGGGCCGTGCGCCCGGCGGACGGCCTTCCCGGGGCCTTATGGGGGCTTCCCCGGAGGAAGATCGGGGAAGAAGTACGGGCATGGAGGTGCTGAGCAGTCGCGTGTTGCTCCGTCCCGGCGACCCCGAGCGCAGCCGCCGCTTCTACGCCGAGACGCTCGGCCTGGCCGTCTACCGCGAGTTCGGCCCGCCCGACCACCCGGGCGTGGTCTTCTTCCTGGGTCAGGGCCTGCTCGAGCTGTCC
The DNA here is from genome assembly GCF_039536965.1 of Nonomuraea antimicrobica. NCBI lineage: Bacteria > Bacillati > Actinomycetota > Actinomycetes > Streptosporangiales > Streptosporangiaceae > Nonomuraea > Nonomuraea antimicrobica. The sequence continues at coordinate 3,324 of NZ_BAAAZP010000223.1, forward strand.
GGCGGCGCGAACGACCCGCCCGGCGACGCGGTGTCGCTCTGGCTCCAGGTACGCGACGTCGCGGCCGAGGAACGTCGGCTGCGGGAGGCGGGCGTCACCGTGCTCCGCGAGGCGCGGCAGGAGCCGTGGGGCCTGATCGAGCTGTGGATCGCCGACCCCGACGGCCACCGCATCGTCCTCGTGCAGATCCCGCCCGACCACCCCCTGCGCCGCGACACCCGCTGAACCGCCCGCGGCCTCAGTCCTCCAGCAGGTCGAGGTCCGGCGGGACCAGCGTGGTGGAGTCCACCAGCCCTCGCAGCAGGTTGTGCAGCAGGTTGTCGGACGGCCCGCCGGCCGCCTTGTCATGCGTCAGCGGGTAGGGGAAGCCTCCGGCCTGAAGGCGGTGACGTACGGCCTCGATCCTGTTCTCGATCCGGCGCTCCCGCCAGTCGCCGCCGGGCCGCAGGTAGGCGAGCTGCTCGACCGCCTGCCGGTAGGACAGGGGCCGCGGCCCCTCCTCGTACAGCAGGTAGCGCTGCCCCAGCACCACCAGGAGCAGCCGCTCGTCGTCGTCGAGCGGCCACCGCTTCGGCGGCAGGGTGTCGGTGCAGCGGCGCGGGGCGCGTTCCTCGTCGTGGCCCGAGACGTACAGCTCGACCAGGTGCTCCCGATAGCCCGACCCGCGCACGAACACCGGCGTGTAGCCCGTCGCCAGCGGGACGGCCTCGGTCGTCGCGTGCATCAACCGGCCTCTGGGCAGGCGCAGGAGCTGCTGGCCGGTGTTGCGCAGCCACCAGCGGTGCTTGCGGTAGGTCAGCTCGCCGTGCCGGCGGCTCACCCACAGGTCGTCCTCCCCGACGCACAGGTCCACGTCGGGACGGTCGCCGCGGCCGAACCTGACGGTCAGGCCCGGCCGGGGCACCACCTCGACGCCGCCGTTGACCGTCCGCGCGTGCAGCGTGCCCGGCGGGGCGGGCGCGACGCCGCGGGCCAGACTGTCAGGGACGTTCATCGCCCGCCTCCCCAAGATGCTTCCGGCATACAGGCTTCCGGCATACAGCGTGCCCGCATCGGGCCGGGACCCTTCCCGGCACCGTTCACGCCCGCGGGGTGGGCAGCCCGGCCGTGGCGGAGTCGGCCAGGTCGGTGGCCATCCGGCAGAGCTGGGTCATCGGGCGCGACCCGCCCACCAGGACGCGCAGGGTCTCGGCGGAGGTCTGGCTGCGCTGGTCGGCGTAGGTGCGGTAGACGATCTGGACCAGGCACGTCTCGTCGCCCTCCCTCTCCGGCTGGACGAAGGAGCGGAAGCCGTTGAGCCGCGTGGACGTGCCGCCCTCCGCGTCGGGCGGGCTGCCCCGGTCGAAGCGCAGGTCGAGCCAGATGTCGCTGGTGGTGCTCGCCCATTCGCAGTCCCAGCCGCCGTAGCCGCGGTCGGGGTCGGCGGCGTCGATGCCGGGGACGACCTCCAGCGCCCTGGCGGGCAGCAGCGTGCAGGCGTCCTGGTGGGCCAGGGACCCCGGAGGGAACCCGGGGGAGCGGCGGGCGATCACGCCCTGGTTGAGGATCTCGACGGCGTCGACGGTGGCGACGTCGGCGATCTCGCACAGCGCGGTCTCGCCCTTGTCGTCGCGCTTCGCGGTGACCGTGATGGTCATGTCGGTGACGCCCGCGAGCACCAGCGTGCGGCTGCACGCGTGGCTCTCGGCCGGGTCCTCGACGACCGTCACGATCCCCTCGGTCCGCGCCGGGCCGCCCCGCTCGGGCGGGGGATCGAGGTTGAAGTCCATCCTGACGTCCACGACGGTGTCGGACGGGGGGTGGATGAGCACGTCGCAGCGGTCGAAGTTGCCGTAGTCGGGGTCGAGCTCGGTCCGGCCGAAGCGGACGAGGGCGGCGGGCCTGCGCAGGGCGCGCGGGTCGACCGTGCGCCGGTCGCCGACCACGTCGAGCGGGGTGC
>NZ_BAAAZP010000224.1:0-115367 GCF_039536965.1 Nonomuraea antimicrobica
CCACGGGCGGCCCACGCTGACGGCGTGAGCCTGCCGATGGAGGGCGTCATCCTGCGGGCGTGGCGGTGGCGTCGAGGCCCAGCAGGCGTCCGGCGGTCGCGCTGAGCAGGTCCTCCGACAGGCCCGCCCGTGCGATGCGGTCGTAGAGCTCCGGGTCGCCCATCGCGTACGGGTCGTCGCTGCCGATGACCAGATGGTCGGCGCCCAACACGGCGACGGCCAGCTCCAGCGCCCGGTCGTCGTGCACGATGGTGTCGGCGTAGATCTGGTCGAGGTAGGCGTCGGGCGACCGGGTGATCCGGCCGACGCCCAGCGCCTCGGCCCCGTGCACCCAGCGTCCGATCAGGAACGGCAGGGCCCCGCCCCCGTGGACCAGGCAGACGCGCAGCTCCGGCAGGCGTTCCAGTACACCGCCGAAGATGAGCTGCGCCACGGCGACCGTCGTGTCGACCGGGTTGCCTACCAGGTTCGCCAGCCGGTGACGGGCCAACCGCTCGTCGCCGAGGCGCTCGTTGGGGTGCAGGACGAGCGGCAGGCCGAGTTCGCTCACCCTGGTGAAGAAGGGAAACAGCTCGTCGGAGTCGAACTGGAACCGGGCCAGGTTCGTCCCGAGCAGCACCGCGCGGGCGTCGAGACGCCGCGCCGCGTACGTGACCTCCTCGACCGCCGCGTCCGGATCCTGCAGTGGCACGGTGCAACTGGGCAGGAAGCGGCCCGCGGAATGGCGGGCGAGGTCGGAGACCGTCTCGTTGAACAGCCGGGCCGAGGCCCGGCCCGCCGGAGCCGGCAGGGCGTAGTCGGCCAGCGGGGTGGGCGGCAGCAGGAGCTGGCTGTCCACCCCGCCGGCCCGCAGGGCGTCCGTGCGTGACCCGGCGTCGCGCAGGTCGGGCGGGACCGGCCAGCGCGCGACGTCCGACGACTCGACCCAGACCGAGCCGTCGGGGTCGTCCACCACCCGCGGCCACGTTCCCGGCCCGGCCCGGCGGTAGGTGTCGAGCCACTCCTCCGGGACGAGGTGCCCGTGGACGTCGATGCGCATGTGCGGTTCCCAGATGATCGGGGCAGCGTCGGGAGCTGCCGGTCTGTGGGTCATGGCCTGGTCGGACGGTCCCGCTGCCAGAAGAGGACCCGTCGCCGGACGAGCACGACCAGCCCGTGGAAGAGGACGCTGACGATGCACAGTTGGAGGATGATGGCGAACGCCTGGGAGAGGTTCAGCGACTCCTGTGCGACGACGATGAGGTAGCCCAGCCCGTCGCTGCCGCCGGTGAACTCGCCGACGACCACGCCCGTGACCGTCAGGACGATCCCCGTCTCCAGGCCCGCGAAGATGTACGGGAGCGCCATGGACATCCGTACCTTGCGGAACGCCTGGACCCTTGTCGCCCGGTAGGCGCTCATCAACCGTTCGAGCTGGTGGCCGGTCGCGCCCATCCCGGCCACGGTGCCGATCAGGATGGGGAACGTGCCGCTCGCGATTCCCATGGCCACCTTCGAGCCCATGTCGAAGCCGAACCACACCAGGAAGATCGGCGCGAAGGCGACCCCCGGCGCGGCGTTGAACGCCACGACGTACGGCATCGCGTACCGTCTGACCCACCTGAACTCGCTGATGAGGGCTCCGACACCGACTCCCAGAGCCGTGGACGCGGCGAAGGCGACCACGACCTCCTGGATCGTGGTGACGAAGTGGCCGAGCACGTACCCGCCGGTCGCGATGCTGTGCAGGGCGGCGCCGAACTCGGCGGCGATCTGCACCGGGGTGGGCATGATGCTCTCCGGGAGCAGGCCCACCTCGACCAGGAGCTGCCAGACCACCAGCACTCCGGCCAGGACCGCGAGGTGGCCGAGCCCGCCCGGCAGGCCGGACAGGAGCCGGGCCGCAGGCCCGCTTCTTCCGCGGGCTCCGCCCGCCGTGCCGGACGCGGCCCCGGTCCGCGGATTCTGGATGCCGGTCATCGCTGCTCCTCCTCCCACACCGTGGTCAGCGCGTCGCGAACGCGACGAACCTCCGCCGCGAACGCCTCAGAACCGATGAGATCCCGTGACCGGGCCCGGGGGAGCCGCATCGTCAGGTCGGCCACCACCTTTCCCGGCCGAGGGGTCATGACGAGGATCCGGTCGGCCAGGAAGACGGCCTCGAAGATGTTGTGGGTGACGAACAGCACCGTCAGCGCGCGTTCGTCCTTGATCCGCAGCAGTTCGAGGTGCATCTGCTCGCGGGTGAACTCATCGAGCGCGCTGAACGGCTCGTCCATCAGCAGCACCGGGCTGTGCAGGAGGAGAGCGCGGGCGATGGCGACGCGCTGCTGCATTCCGCCGGAGAGCTCGTCGGGCAGGCGGTCGGTGAAGTCTCCGAGTCCCACCAGCCGCAGCAGTTCGCGGGCGTCCGCCTCGATCGCCCGGTCGGGCCGCCGGGGCGCCTTGGGGCCGAGTTCAGCGGGGAGGAGGACGTTCTCCAGCGCGGTCCGCCATGGCAACAGAACCGGATTCTGGAACACCATGCCGGGCGCGGTCGGCGCGTCCGCCACCGGCACCCCGCCCACCAGGACCGAGCCCTGTGTGGGGGAGGTGAGACCGGCGATGACGTCGAGCAGGGTGGTCTTGCCGCAGCCGCTCGGCCCGAGCAGGGTGACGAACTCCCCGGAGGCGATCGACGTGGTGACCTCGTCCAGCGCCAGGACCGGCGCACTGGAGTGGGCGACGTAGGTCTTGGCGACGCGATCGATCAGCACCGTCCCGCCCTGCTCCCGGCCCTGGTCCCGGCTCTGGCCCTGGTCGGTGGTCGCGTTCACGAGCGGTCGTTCCCGCGCGCGGCGGCCGTCACGGCCGCCACGTCGAAGTTCCAGATGTCGTCCAGGAGGTCGTTGGTCACGATCGAGTCGGGGGAGAGCGCCTGGTCGATGACCCCCGCCTCGGTGAGGCCGGTGATCATCGTCTGCCAGACCGCTGGATCGGTGCGCAGCCGGGCGTCGAAGAGCGGTCTGTTGATGGCGTTGGACGCCTTGAGCAGGGCGAGGGTGCCCGCACGGTCCTGCACCTGCTCGGGTACGGCTTCCGCCAGGATGTCGATGGTCGCCTCGGGGTTCTCGTGCTCCCAGATCATCGCCTTGGCGATGGCGCGGCCGTACCGGACGGCCAGGTCCCTGCGCGTCTCGAGGGTTTCCGTGCTGGCGGCGATGCCGCTGTTGTAGAACTCCTTGGTGTCGCCGATCTCGATCTCCCGGACCTGCACACCGGAGCGCACGATCGCGTCCTGGTCGACGTAACTTCCCATGTAGGCGTCGACCCGGTCGCTCTGCAGCGCCACGCCGGCGGTGGCCCGGCCCCCCACGGCGAGCGTCTTGTACTGGTCGCGCTTGATGCCTTCGCTGTTCAGCATGACGGCCAGGTTGTCCTCGTCGCCCCCGGCCTCGTTGATCCCGATGGTCTTGCCGACGAGGTCGCGCGCCGTCTGGACGGGCGAGTCCGCCGCCACCATGACGCGGAAGACGAACTTCGACTCCGGAGCGAAGATCTTGATGACGTCCTCGCCCTTGTCCGCGCGGAACGGGATCAGACGGGACTGGTTCACTCCGCCGAAGTCCAGATCGCCGAGCATGAGCGCGTTCTCGACAGCTCCGCCGGACAGGTTCGACACGATCTCGACATCGAGGTTCTCCTCCTTGTAGTACCCGAGCTCCTCGGCGAGCCAGACGTGCGCCCAGAGCGCCGACGGAGAGACCGGAGCCACTCGGATCCTGTCGCCCGACGATTCCGCCGCGCCGCCGGAGCCACAGGCGGCAACCAGCGCGAGGACTGCTCCACAGATCAACAGCCTGGCCCCGGCCACGCGCCGACGGCGGGTTCGCGAGCGGGAGCGGGGGTGGGAAAGACGCATCGGTCGGCCTCCTAAGGCATGGTCGGCACCGGACGGTGCCGCAGTGCGACCCGATGACACGGGCGCCGGCGTCGGGGGCGCAGGTCGTGGTTCCGCACGGAACGGAGCGCCCACCTGTTGAGTTCGACCGCCGCGGTTGTCACCGACGATGCCGGCCGGCTTGATGAGTAGTTGGTTAACCGTTGACCGTCACCAAAGTAGTAGGGAGTATGGTCGACGTCACAGAAGCCGTCAAGGGTCTCGATCTCGGACGTGCCCGAATCCGTCCCCGCCCCAGGTCAACTCGATGAACGCGGCACACCGCTCCCGCTCGGAGCCGGAGATCGGGCTCGGGCGCGCGTGTGCGACGCCGGGCCATGGGTGGCGAGGTCGGGGGAGCGGCCGACCCTTGACAGCGCCGCGATTGTGCTGTCTGATGACGGTCAACGGTTAACCAAGAGACTACAAGGTTGAAACCGGGATGCAACGTCCGCAGGGGTGACAGTCGGCCCCCCTCGATCCTCGCCGGAGATTCAGCAGGTTGACGAACTATCGAGACTTCGCTCTCTTCTCGGGACCCGACTGAAGCAGGCGCGCCGATACGTACTGAAGCACGCGCGAACCGATACGTAGGAGATAGCAATGAGGCGCTCTGCGGTAGTGACCGGCCTCGCCGCGTCCATGGCACTGCTCCTGACGGCGTGCGGGATGGGAACGGGCACGACCTCCACCCCCAACTCCACGTCGAACAACGCGGGTACCACCCAACTGAGCGTGGGAACCTCGCCCGCCATCCTGAACGCCTCGCTGTACCACGGAGAGCAGAGCGGGATCTTCGCCAAGCACAACCTGAAGGTGACCCCGAAGGTCGTCGCGTCCGGCGCGGAGGCGATCCCGCTGCTGCTGAACGGCCAGATCCAGTTCGCCGCGTCCGACCCGGTCGCGGTGATCACCTCGCTCTCGAAGAACATCCCCCTGACCTTCGTCGCACCCGCCGGCGGCCCACAGGCCGACACGACGCAGGACTTCTCCGCCGTGCTGGCGGACCCGTCCATAAACAGCGCCGCCGACCTCAACGGCAAGACGGTCGCGGTCAACGCCATCGGCGGCATCCTCCAGGTCGCCGCGAAGGCGTCGATCGACCTCGCGGGCGGCGACTCCGGCTCGGTCAAGTTCGTGACGATGTCGATCTCGCAGATGGCGGCCGCGGTGAAGGGCGGCCAGGTGGACGCCGCCGTGGTCTCTGAGCCGTTCCTGGCGCTGGGCGTGGGTGACGGCCTCAAGAACCTGTTGCCGGTGGTGTCGAAGGCCGCTCCCAACGTGCCGACGGTCGTCTACGTGACGAGCAAGTCGTACGCCGACAGCAACCCCGAGGTCGTCAAGAACTTCGCCGCGGCGCTGCTCGCCTCGAACGCCGACCTCGACAAGGATCCGGCCAAGATTCGTTCCGTCGCGGTGGGGTCCACGCAGAGCACCCCCGAGGTCATGGCGAAGGTCAACCTGCCCGAGTTCATGACCGAGCCGTTGTCGCTGGACGCGCTCAACGAACTGCAGGATCTGATGATCAAGTACCAGGTCGTGTCCCAGGAGGTCGACCTGTCCACGCACCTCTACACACCTGGAAGCTGACGGCCCGCGGAGCCCTGACAACGGTTCATCCCGTCAGCGGCGAGCAGTACGAAGGGAAATAGGTCAACATGTCTTCCGGATTGCCCCTGGCCGGCATTCGGGTCCTGGAGTTCGGCACTTTCATCACCGGGCCGTACGCGGCCGGGATGCTCGGCGACATGGGCGCGGATGTCATCAAGGTGGAACGGCCGCCCGGCGGGGACCCGATGCGGTCCTGGGACGGCGCCGACTACAGCCCGTACTTCCAGGCGTACAACAAGAGCAAGCGGTCGTTGACCCTCGACCTGCGCAGCGCCCAGGGCCTGGAAGCCTGCCACCGGCTGGTGGAGAACGCCGACGTTCTCCTGCACAACTTCCGGCCAGGGGTCGCGGAGCGCGTCGGCATCGGCGCGGACGACATGCGCAGGCTGAACCCCGCCCTCGTCTACTGCCAGATCTCCGGATTCGGCGCGGAGGGGCCCTATTCGGGGCGGCCCAGCTACAACCAGGTGGTCCAGTCCATCAGCGGCCTGGACAGCCTCCTCATCGACAAGGCCAATCCCAGCCCGGTCGGGCCGAACTTCGCCGACACACTGACCGCGCTCTTCGCCTGTTACGGGATACTGAGCGCCCTGGTACGACGCGAACGCACCGGTGAGGGCTCGCTGGTCGACGCCACGATGCTCGGCTCCACGCTGGCGTTCCTGTCGGCCGATGTCCAGGACCATCTCGTGAACGGCACGATTCCCGGGCCGAAGTCACGGCCGCAGTTCTCGCAGTCCTACACCGTGGCCACCCGCGACGACCGCTTCCTGACCATCCACCTGTCCTCACCCCCCAAGTTCTGGAAGGGCCTGCTCCGCGTCATCCAGCGGGAGGACCTCGCCGAGGACCCCAGATTCGCCGAGTGGTCCGACCGGGTCGGGAACTACGACCTCCTCCAGGCCGAACTGGCCGCCGCGTTCGCGTCGAGGACCCGTGAAGAGTGGCTCGAACTGCTGGAGGCCGAGGACGTGCCGGCCGCGCCGGTGCTGGACATGTCAGAAGCGTTGAACGACCCGCAGACGAAGGTCATGGGGCTGGTGGCAGAGGTGGCGGCCGGTCGGCTGGGAGTCGCCTGCCCGATCTCCCTCGATCGGGAGCGGATCGTGGGGTCGGCGGCGCCGCGGATCGGCGAGCACACCGGCGAGATCCTGGCCGGACTGGGCTACAGCTCCGCGGACATCGAGCAGATGTCCGCATCGACCCGACCGACTCCGGCCCAACCGACCCCGGACCAACCGGCTTCGGCCGAGCCGACGTCGGAAGTGACTGCGAACCGGGCGACCGAGTGAGCCGTGCGGCCAATGTGCGAAGGAGCACCGTGAGATGAGATCGGGGCACTGGCGTAGCCTCCTGTTCTGCCCGGGGGACCGGCCCGATCGCATCGCGAAGGCCATCGCGGCGAAGCCCGGGGCCGTGATCGTGGACCTGGAGGACTCGGTCCATCCGTCCCACCGCGCGGAAGCGCGGCGGCAGGCGGTGGCGGCCTTGACGGCCGCGGACGATCCGGAGGTCACCAGGATCGTCCGCGTGAACGCGGCAGGCAGCGGCGAGATCTTCGACGATCTCGCCGCGGTGGTCGGGCCCTGGCTCGACGCCGTCATGTTGCCCAAGGCCGGCGGCCCGGACGAGGTCGGCGACCTCGACGGCCCCATGCGGGAGCTGGAACGGGCCGGCGGGATCGCCCCTGGATCGATCGGCATCGTGCCGGTGATCGAGGACTGCGCGGCCCTGCGCACGGTGTACGAGACGGCGGCCTCCTCCAGCCGGGTGATCGCGATGGCCTTCGCCGGCGCCGAGGAGGGCGACTTCATGGCGGACCTCGGCGGACGGTGGACACCCGAAGGAACGGCACTCCACTACGCCAAGAGCCGCTTCCTCTGCGAGGTGCGCGCGGCGGGCGACCTCCCCGCCCTCGACGGACCGAGCATGCATCTCGACGATCCGGCCATCTGGGAGAGCGAGTGCGCGCTGTCCAGGACGCTGGGCTTCGACGGGAAGGTGGCGATCCACCCACGCCAGCTCGACACGATTCATCGGGCGTTCACACCGTCCCCCGAGGAGGTCGACGAGGCCCGTCAACTGGTGGCGGCGCTCGACGCCGCCGCGGCGGACGGCGCCGGCGTGGCCAGGCACCGCGGGAAGATGATCGATTCGGCCAACGGGCGAGCGGCCCGACGGATCCTCAGCCGTGCGGGTGTGACGAGCGGCCCCGCGCGGACGTGGCAGTCCGAGGGCACAGACATAGGGAAATCGCAGCGTAATGGCACACGAAGCGGTGACGGACCGCGTGAGCTCGGCAACTGACCTGGCGAGGGCGCCCGCGCGGCGTGATCGGCGACGGGCGGCCCGCGCACCGGCCCGGCGGCGCCCCGCCGTGCTGGCGCTCAGGGCCGCCTTCGTGCTGGCCGCCCTCGCTGCGTGGCAGCTCGTCGTCGTGACCGGGGCGATCTCCGACGATGCCGTGGCCGCGCCGACGTCGGTCGCCCGCGAGCTTCCCGCCATCCTCTCGGACCTGGCCTTCTGGTCGGCGGCCTGGGACACGGTGCGCACCTGGGGCATCGGCCTGCTCGTGTCGATGGCGCTGGCGATCCCGATCGGACTCGTGCTCGGCAGCAGCGACCTGGCCTACCGGATGAGCCGTTTCACGATCGACTTCCTGCGGACCATCCCTCCCGTGGCGCTCATCCCGCTGGCGTTGCTGCTCTACGGGGCGACGTTGCAGATGGCCCTGCTGCTCGTCGTCTTCGGGTCGACCGGGCCGCTGCTCCTCCAGAGCATGTACGGCGCACAACAGGTCGATCCGCAGCTCCGTGACGTCGTACGCGGGTATCTGCTGCGCCGCCGGGACGTGGCGCTGCGACTGGTGCTGCCCACCGCGGCACCGTTCATCGCGACCGGCGTGCGGATCTCCGCGACGATGAGCCTGCTGCTCGCCGTCGGAGCCGAGTACATCGGCAGCGCCCCTGGCCTGGGAGCGACCATCAGGGTGTACGAGCAGACGAGCAACATCCCCCAGATGTACGCCTACATCGTGGTGTGCGCGGGACTCGGCGCTCTGCTGAACCTGACCATGATGAGACTGGAAAGAAGGATCATGGCATGGGCACCCAGCCACCGCTCATGAGGACCCGGCTGACCAGGCACGCTCGAAACCTCGCCCTGGAGCTGGTGCTTCCCCTGGTCCTGCTCGTGCTGTGGTGGTTCCTCAGCGCCCGCAGCACCTCGCCGTACTTTCCGCCGCTGGCCACGATCCTGTCGCAGTTCCAGCAGACCTGGCTGTTCGCCCATTTCCTGTCGGACGCGGTCCCCACCCTCCAGCACCTGGCGGTCGGATTCTGCGTGGCGGTCGTCGTCGGGGTGGCCGCCGGCATCGTCCTGGGCTCGCTGCCGCTGCTCGCCGAGGCCGCCGCGCCCGTGCTGGAGTTCGTGCGGTCCGTGCCCATCGCCGCCCTGCTGCCCGCCGGGCTGCTCCTCCTCGGCATCGGCCCGGCGTTCCAGATCGCGGTCATCGCCTTCAGCGCGACCTGGCCCATTCTGCTGAACACGCTGGACGGGGTGCGCGGGATCGACTCGACCGTGCTGGATTTCGCCCGGAGTTACCGCGTCCCGATGCTCGTACGGTTGTTCCGGATCACAATACCGGCGGCCGGTCCGAATATTATCGCGGGAATGCGGGTCGCCGTTTCGCTCGCCGTCAGCGTGGTCATCTTCAGCGAGCTGATCGGCGCCACCGACGGCATCGGCTATCAGATTCTGCAGGCTCAATTTTCCTTCGCGGTGGCCGATGTGTGGGCCGGAATAATCCTGCTCGGCATTCTCGGATATCTGATCAACATTGTCTTCCGTGGTTTCGAACTTCTCGCGCTACGACAGCACCGCAGCATGCGGAAGCCGTCGTGATAGGTGGTCAACAGATGCCGTCAACCCCCGCTGCGCCAGGCGTCCCGCCGGAGCAGCCCCCGCTCATCTCCGTACGCGGCCTCGTCAAGCGGTACGGGACGAAGGACACCGACCGGCTGGTCCTGGACGGCGTCGACCTGGACGTGCACAAGGGGCAACTCGTCTGCATCGTCGGCCCCTCCGGCGCGGGAAAGACGACGCTGCTGCGCTGCATGTCGGGGCTGCTGGCGCCGACCGCCGGCGAGACCGTGCTGGAGGGCGTCACCGTCACCGCACCGCCACCGGCGCTGGCACTCGTCTTCCAGGACTACAGCCGTTCCCTCATGCCGTGGATGTCGGTCAGGAAGAACGTCGAACTGCCGCTGCTCGGCAAGCAGATCTCGAAGAACGAACGGCGCCGGCGCGCGGACGAGGCGCTGGCCGCGGTCGGGCTCACGGGAAGCCGCGGCCAGTACCCGTGGCAGCTCTCTGGCGGCATGCAGCAGCGGGTCGCCATCGCGCGCGCACTGGCCTACCGCCCGCACGCGCTGATCATGGACGAGCCGTTCGCGTCGGTCGACGCGCAGACCCGGGCGGACCTGGAGGACCTGACGCTCCAGGTGCGCGAGATGTACGAGATGACGGTGATCCTCGTCACCCACGACATCGACGAAGCCGTGTACCTCGGGGACGAGGTGGTGGTGCTGTCGGGGTCGCCCACGCGTGTGCGCGAACGGATCACCATCGACCTGGGCCGGTCGCGTGACCAGCTCACCACGAAGTCCACGCCCGAGTTCGTCGCCCTGCGCGGTCAGGTGCTCCAACTGATCCGGCGTGACCGTTACGCCACGCGAACCGCGGACTAGCCACGAGCCGCGACTGCGTGTCGCCGTTTCACCGATCGAAATCGCGAGATGGAAAGGATGATGCCGCATGCCCGGGATCAATAGATACGTCATCGGCCTGAACAGTGAGGGCCGATCGGCGGTGCTCGGCTCCGAGATCACGAATTCCCAGGCCAAGGAGGGCTACTACTGGCGATCCACGTTGTGGGCGACCACCGCGTTCCCCCCGGACAACCTGACCGACGACGACGTCTCGGCCGACGTGATCACGCGCGAGCCCGGTCCTGGCGGGGTCATCTTCAGGGCCCTGGAGATCGCTCCCGACGACAAGGATCCGGACCGGCACCGGCAGGTCATGGCCGAGCTGCACCAGGCCGTGGAGCAGCAGGTGACGCCGTCGGAGGCGGATCTCGCCAGGCATCCCAACATGCACCGCACCGGCACGCTGGACTTCGCCACCTGTGTCAGGGGCGAGATCTACCTCATGACGGACGTCGACGAGGTCCTGCTGACCCCCGGTGACACCGTCGTCATCCGCGGCGCCAACCATGCCTGGAGCAACCGCTCCGACGAGCCGTGCCTGGTGGTCCTGACCATGGTGGACGCCCAGCCGAAGTAGGCCCTGCCTCCGTCGGCCCTGCTTCGCCGGGTCCCGGACCAGGCCCTGCTCGGCCCCGGCCCGGGACGCCCCGGCACCTGCTCGGTTCGCTCTACTCGACGAACTCGGTGTCGTCGTAACCCCTCACCGGCAAGGTGTAGAGACGCAGCCTCGTCCCGTCGGGCGAGGTGAAGTCGACGGCCTCGCCGATGCGGGCCTTCTTTATCCCTGAATGCCGGACCCCGCACTCGTCCAGGTGCGTGGCCCATCGTTCGAGCGCGGCGCGGTCGGTCACGCCGAATGTGACGGGCTCATATCCCGCGATCACCGGGGCCATTGTGGTCGATTCCCGGAGCTGTACCGGAAAAGCGAGACCGGGCATTCGCATGATGACCGCATATCGCCGGTTGTCCGCGTCGTGGTGGTCGAACTCCGGCTGGTACCTGGCGCCGAACACCGTGCTGAACCACGCCAGGCTCTCCGCCAGATCAGTGACCAGAAACTGGATGTGGTGTATTCCCGAGACTTCTGGTCCGTTCACGTGTCCCCTAGCCCTTCCGAGTCCCAGAGAATCAAGTCGACGGCGACGGTGACGGTGACATTCGCGTCACGCGGTGGTGTGGTGCGGGCGGCCGTGAGCGGCGCCGCGGTCTCTGAGTATACTGTTAACCGATACCGGTCATCAGATAACAGTGCTCGGCTCACTGTCAAGTGCTACTGTCACGACGGCGTACATCGAAACCGGAGGTGCGGCGCATGGAAGAACTTGGTCGTTCGGCATCCGACGAACTGGCCGATCGGCTCGCCGCCTCCATCATCAACGGCGAGTTGAAGCCCGGAGAGCGGCTGGTCGAGGCCGACCTCGCGGCACAGTTCGACGTCAGTCGCGGGCCCGTTCGCTCGGCACTGTCCACCCTGAGGCGGCTCGGCCTCGTCGAGCTTCCCTCGAAGCGGGGCATGGTCGTCGTCACCCTCACCCCGTCGGCCGTGCGTGATCTCTACGAGGTACGCATCGCGCTCGAACGGGCCGCGGTCGAGCGGCTGACCCGTACCCCGCACGTCGAGTGGTCCTCGTTGCGCGAGCGCCTCAAGGAGCTGGAAGACGCCGACCGCAGCGGCAGCAGCGTCAACGCCGCCCACTCGAGCCTCGGCTTCCACCGCAACCTGTGCGCGCTGGCCGGCAACGACCGGCTCCTGCGCGCGTGGGAGGCGCACTCCGCGCTGATCAAGCTGGCGATCCGGATGCGGCAGGCCGCGGAGGAGTCGACCGCGGTCGACCCGCGGCTGCACGATCACCGGGCCCTGCTGGACACGTTGATGTCCAAGGACCCGACGCCGGCGGTCGGGATGATGGTGTCGCATCTGGAAGAGATCAGAGACGATCTCGTGCGGATCCTCGAAGCCAGCGCCGAACGGTGAGGCGGGAAACCCGGTCGTCCCGGCCGTCGGATGTGCGGGAGTTTCGGAGGTGCGGGAGATGAGGCGCGACATGCTTCGGCTGGCAGAGGCGAGGATCATCGTCGACCATGCTCTTCGGCACGCGCGCGATCACGGCTTCCCGCCGATGACGGTCGCGGTGCTGGACGGAGGGGGGCAACTGATCGCCTTCGCCCGCGAAGACGAGTCGAGCCTGCTCCGCGAGAAGATCGCCCGCGCAAAGGCCATGAGCGCACTGAACATGGGCACCGGCACGCGCACGCTGGCCCAGCGCGCCGAGCACCATCCGCACTTCATCAACGCCATCACGACGCTCGCCGAGGGCGAGATCATCCCGGTTCCGGGCGGCGTCCTGGTCCGAGACCCGGAGTCCGGCAAGGTGATCGGCGCGGTCGGCGTGAGCGGTCACCGGCCGGACGAGGACGAAGCCTGCGCGGTGCACGGGATCCGCGCCGCCGAGCTGGCCGCCGACACCGGCTGACGGACCCGCCCCGGCATCGCCGGGCGCCTCACGGCGCACGGAAAGTTCCGCGATAAATGATCTTTCGCTCGCCTTCACAGGCAACTTGGTTTGGTGATCGCGAACGCGTACGTGATCGTTGAGTGAGGAGCGAAGTGGCAGCCGAGCGAATGAACCCCGAGGTGTCGCGGCGACATGTGATGCGGGCCTCGCTGACCGCGGCCTCGGCCCTGGCGATGAGCCAGGCGGGCGCGACACCGGCCCGAGCGGGCACGGATCCCGGGGCCGGTGCGGTGGTCGCCGGCCCGGGGGGCCAGTTCGCCCGCAACGTGGAGCTGGTCGGCTACACCGACATGGACCACCGGCCCGCCTTCAAGATGGCCGTCCGCAACGTCAGGGATCGCTGGTACCTGTACACGGGCCACTTCTGGGACTCCGGCTGGAGCGTCGTGGACGTCACTGATCCTCGGCGGC
The DNA here is from genome assembly GCF_039536965.1 of Nonomuraea antimicrobica. Lineage (NCBI taxonomy): Bacteria > Bacillati > Actinomycetota > Actinomycetes > Streptosporangiales > Streptosporangiaceae > Nonomuraea > Nonomuraea antimicrobica. The sequence goes on from NZ_BAAAZP010000224.1 coordinate 13,206, forward strand.
CGGAGGTGGTGGCGTTCGTGCCGGGTCCGAAGGACACCTGGACGCTGCAGGTCGATCTGCACGGCGACATCATGGTGACCGCGCTGGAGCAGATCTTCCCCAACTTCGGCGGAGATCCGCAGGCCCCGTTCGAGGAAGGGATCTACCTCTGGGACATCAAGAATCCGGTGAAGCCCCGTCGAATCGGTCACTACACGACCGGCGGCACCGGCACGCACCGCAACCTCTATCCGGGCGGGCGGTACGTGCACGTGGCGGCCGGCGCGAAGGGGTTCAGGGGCAACATCTACACGATCGTGGACATCGCCGATCCGGCCCGGCCCACGGAGGTGGGGCGCTGGTGGGTGCCGGGGCAGCGCGACGGTGAGGACGGTGTGCCGGAGCCCGAGCCGCTCCACACGCATGGCTTCTGCTGCGCGAACGGCGCCGATGTGTCGTTGCACGGGCCTCCGTACGTGGTCGGCGACCTGGCGTATCTGCCCTACGGCGCGGCCGGGCTGATCGTGCTGGACATCTCCGACGTCACCGCGCCCGCGCCGGTCGGCGGCCTGAACTTCAGCCCGCCCTTCCACTCCCGCTTCGGCGTGCACGGTGTGCTGCCGATCCCGGACAGGAAGATCGCCTTCGCCAACTCCGAGGACGTCTCCTACGGCAAGGGCGCCGCACCCCACGCCTCGATCGTGGACATCTCCGACCCGGCCAATCCCTGGCTGCTGTCGCTGCTGCCGACGCCGGAGCCGCCGCCGGGCGCGCCGTACGCGGACTTCTCCAGCAGGGGCGGCTGGAGCGGCCCGCACAACATCAACCACCATCAGCACCACCCGGACGTGCAGAAACAGGGCGACCTGCTGTACGTCGCGCACTTCAACGCCGGCCTGCGCATCTATGACGTCTCGAACGTCCGGCTGCCGCGTGAGGTCGGCTACTTCGTGCCGTCCGACCCCTCCCGCAGGTACGGCCCGATGCCGGAAGACCGGCTCGTGGCCCAGACGGAGGACGTGGTCGTGGACCGGCGCGGCTACATCTACGTCTCCGACAAGAACCAGGGCGTGCACATCCTGCGGTACACCGGCCGGGTTTGACGGGATCATCGGCTGGAATGAAGATGGATTCATCTTCATTTCTTGTGGGTGCGGGGGCATGGTGGCAGAGACGGCGAGGGCGCGGCACACGGCGGCGGAGCTGAAGGCGGCCGCCCGCCGGCTCCTGGTGCGCAAAGGGTATGCCGACACCAAGGTCACCGACATCACCGCCGAGGCCGGCAAGGCGGTCGGCGTGTTCTACCGCTACTTCTCCGACAAGGACGCGCTGCTTCGTTCGCTGGCCGAGGACTTCGAGGAGGCCCTGCACGCGGAGGTGGTCGAGCACCTGGGTGACGACCACGGCCTGGAGACGGCGCAGGACGTGCGGCGGCACGTCGAGGCGTTCTGGGCGACCTACGAGCGGCACCTGCCCGAGCGGGTCGGCGTGATGCAGGCTTCGATGCTCAGCTCCGAGTTCCGGAGGATCCATCACGATCTGCGGGAGCGCCAGGTCGAGATCTGGGCCGGGCACATCCTCACCCTGGACGGCGGCACCGACGAGCAGGCCAGGGTGACCGCGCTCGCGGTCGTGTGCATGCTGGAGTACTTCTGCTACTGCCAGTTCACGGATGGCGCTCCGGTCGACCCGGGTCTCGCGATCGGAGCCTTGACCTCGTTGATCGCGTCAGGGCTCCACGGGGACGGTTAGACGGTCGCGGGGCCTCCTCCGCGAAGATGAATTCAGATTCATGTGCCCTCACGGGTTGTCAACGCACTGTGTGACACCTCAAGATGAATCTGAATTCAGATTCGCTGTGAGGGAGGTCACATGCACCTCGTGGAGTGGTGTCGCATTCCCACCTCGGGTGCCCGGGCGGTGGAGCCCTTCGAGCAGGACGGGCTGTCCTTGCTGGCGATCCCGCAACTGGCCGTCGACGTGCCGGGACAACCGGCCCAGATGAACGGCGGCGACAGTGACACCGAGCTGGTGGTGCTCCGCCGTACCGCCGAGGGGTTCGAGCCCTTCCAGAGCCTGCCGGTGCCGGGCGGCGAGGACGCGGAGTTCTTCCGGATCGGCGAGCGGGCGTTCCTGGCGACCGCGAGCATCCGCCGCGGTCGCGGGCCCTACGACTTCGGCGTGGACTCGCAGGTGTACGAGTGGGACGGCGCCCGCTTCGTACCCTTCCAGAGCGTGCCAGGGTTCGCGGCCAAGCAGTGGCGGCACTTCGCGCTGGACGATCAGCACTTCCTGGCCCTGGCACAGGGCGTCCCGCAGCCCGGCAACCAGCCGTCGCGGATCTACCGGTGGGACGGCCGCGCCTTCGAGCCATTCCAGGAGATCCACTCCGAGCAGGGCTACAACTGGCACGCCTTCCGCGTGGCGGGACACGACTTCCTCGCCCACGCCGACCACCTCGCGCCGTCGATCCTGTACCGCTGGGACGGGACCCGCTTCGCGATCCACCAGAAGCTGGCAGACCAGCACGGTCGGGCCTTCGCCGCCTTCAGCGCGGACGGCGAGCACTACCTGCTGGTCGGCTGCATCCTCAGCCCGTCGCGACTGCTGCGCTGGGACGGCGAGACCTTCGTCGAGCACGCCACGCTCGACGGGCTCGGCACCCGCGAGTTCGCGGTCCTGCACACCGAGAGCGGCCTGTACGTGCTGCGCGTCAACTTCATCCACGGCACTCCCGCCGCGCCGACGACCGCGCTGACCTCCCAGCTCTACCGCTGGCAGGACGGCGGGCTGCAGGTCGTCGAGGAGTTCCCCACCACCGGGGGCACGGACGTCGCCGTCTTCACCGACGACCGGGGGCCGCTGGTGGCGGTCTCCAACGGGCTCGCCGCCGACGTGCGGTTCGCCGCCGAGAGCGTCGTCTACCGGTTCGTCGAGGGGGAGGACCGGTGACCGAGGAGTTCGCCGGGCTGTTCACCGCCTACACCGCCGATCCGGACAGCATCGGCAGGAAGCTGAGCCGCGCCGTCGCCGAGCGCTCACGCCGCGACCCGCTGATCGCCGCCACGGCCACCGACATCGCGCTCTACCCGGGAGACGGCAGGCCGCCCACCGTCGAGGGGTTCCGGATCTCGACCAGGGGATTCAAGGAGCTGACGGCGATCTCCCACCTGGGCCCCGCGGTGGCCTCGCTGGTCAGGCTCCGCGCCCTGGGCGACGAGTCCTGGCGGGAGTCCGCCGAGCGCCTGCTCGTCGAGACCAAGGTCGCCCGCGCCGCCAACAGCCCCGAGCTGTGGCGCGAACGGATCGCGGTCGAGGCCCACCGGGGCAGGGAGCACGAGATCGCCGACCTGGTCGACCGCGCGTGCGCGGCGACCGCCCGCTACCTCACCGCCGCGCTCGACGACGAGGAACGCCTCACCCCGGAGACGCTTCGCCGCGAGTACCTCGACGACGGCATCAACTCGATGATGGTGGCCACGTTCTTCCTGGTCAGCCTCGATATCAGCTACCGCGTCACGCGCTGGTTCACCGAGCAGGACCTGGACTGGGAGCGGGCCATGGTGGTGATCGCGGGCAGGCAGGGCCGCCCGACCGCGGGCGTCACCTGGAACACGAGCAGTGTGGCCACGATGATCCTCGCCGCCTCCGGTGGCCGCCTCCCACTGGATCGCGTGTACGTGGCCCCGCACGCGCCCACCTTCCCCTCCCCGGCCGACGGCGACCTCACCGAGGTGATCGCGCTGGAAGAGGAGCTGCGCACCCTCTGGTGCGGCACCAGGGCCACGGTCGAGCTGGGCGAGGTGATGTTCGACGGCTACCCGAGATACGTGCCCGGCGGCCTCACGCTCCCCGACGTCGGCGACCCCCGCGTCACCGAGGTCAGCGAGATGCCCGCCATCCGCTCGGCCGGCGACATGCGGGCGCTGGTCACCAGGCTCCGCATCGTGCTGGAGGACCCGAGGCAGCTCCTGTCGAGCTGCGTCACCGACTTCGCCGCCGCCTCCCTGGCGGCGGCGGGCAACGATCCCACCCAGGTCGTGGTGCCTGGGCTGACCGACCTCTGAGAGCGAACCATGACCATCGACCGGCGCTCGTTCCTCATCGGCGCATCACTGCTGTCGCTGACCACCGCATGCGGTTCGTCAGGCTCCTCCTCGAGCTCACTCAAGATCGGCGCATCGCTGCCGCTCACCGGCCCGGCCGCGGACGTCGCCGACCCCGGCTACAAGGGCTACCAGGTCTGGCAGAGCCAGATCAACGCGCGCGGCGGGCTGCTGGGCCGCAAGGTGGAGTTCGTCATCCACGACGACGGCTTCGACCAGAACACCGTGGTCTCCAACTACAACCGGCTGATCACCCAGGATCGGGTGGACCTGCTGATCGGGACGTTCTCCTCGTTCCTCAACCTGGCGGCCTCGACCGTCGCCGACCGCAACCGCATGCTCTACATCGAGCCGTCGGGCGGCGCGGCGGAGATCTTCACGCGCGGCCACACCAGGCTGTTCTTCAGCCAGCCGGGCACGACCGACAGCGCGCACCGCCCGTTCGCCGGCTACGTCGAGGGACTGGCGGACAAGCCCGCCTCCGCGGCCTACCTCTACCAGGACGACCCCAGCACCGACATGCCCATACAGAACCTCCAGAAGGTCCTGGAAGGGCTCGGCGTCAAGACCGTCTACCAGCAGAAGTATCCGCCGGACACCAAGAACTTCGACGCGATCGCCAACGCGATCCGGCAGGCAGGACCCGCCCTCCTGGCCCACGGCGCCCTGGAGGTCGACGGCGTGGCGGTGGTCCAGGCCCTGCAACGGGTCGGCTTCACCCCGCAGCACCTCTACCAGACCAGGGCGCCCTCCAGCGTCAACACCTACCCGAAGGGCATCGGCGAGACCAACACCGAGGCCATCTTCACCGTCGGTAGCTGGCACCCGGCCGCGAAGTACCCGGGCAACGCCGAGTTCGTCGCGGACTACCGCAAGCAGTTCAACCAGGAACCGAGCGAGGACGCCGCCAACTCCTACACGGCGGTGCAGGTGCTCCAGGCCGGGGTCCAGGCCGTCGGCAAGCTCGACCAGGACGCGATCGCCGCCTGGCTGCACGCCAACACGGTGAACACCATCGTCGGCCCGCTGAAGTGGGACGCGCGCGGGGTGCCCGACGGCAGCCTGCTGCTGATGCAGTGGCAGCGCGGCAAGCTGGAGGTCGTCGCCCCGGCCTCGGCCGCGACCGTCACCTCCGCGATCGCCGCCAAGCCGAGCTGGGCCGCCTGATGCAGGCGGTGCTCTTCGGCCTGCTCGTCGGCGGCGTGTACGCCCTGGCCAGCAGCGGCCTGACGCTGATCTTCGGTGTGATGCGCATCGTCAACCTGACCCACGGCGCGGTCCTCGTCGCCGGGGCCTTCCTCACCTACACCATCTGCACGGCGACGGGCCTCGACCCCTTCGTGACGATCCCGGTCGTCGGGGCGGTGCTGTTCTGCCTGGGCTGGCTCATCCACCGGCTCGTCGTCCAACGGGCCGAGCACGGCGGCGAGGGCACGGTCATCCTCTCCACGCTCGCGCTCGCCATGGTCCTGGAGGGAGTCACCATCCTCATCTGGGGCCAGGAGCCGCACACGGTCGCCACCTCCTACTCCCGCACCTCCTTCCGGCTCGGCGACCTGGTCTTCCCCACGACCCAGGTGTACGGCTCCGCGTGCGCGCTGGTCCTGCTGGCCGCGCTGTACGTGCTGCTCAACCGCACGTGGCTGGGCAGAGCCGTACGCGCGGCCACGGCCAACCCGCAGGGCGCCGAACTCGTCGGCATCCGGGTGGAGCGGGTCAACGTCGCCGCCTTCTCCCTCGGGGTCGCGCTGACCGGCGCGGCGGGCGCCATCCTCGCGGTCCTGTCGCCCTTCACCCCGGACTCCGGGGAGCAGTGGATCGGCCTGGGGCTGGCCATCGTGGTGCTCGGCGGCATGGGCAGCCTCGGTGGCGCGCTGATCGGCGCCCTGGTCCTCGGCGTGGCCGAGACCCTGACGGCCACCTACGGATCGCCCGGCTGGGCCACCGCCATGCCCTTCGCCGTCATCGTGCTGACCCTTCTGCTGCGCCCGCAGGGGATCTTCGGCATTCGAGTCCGAGAGGACGTGGTCAGCGCATGAAGATCCTGATCGCCATGGCCGGAGCGGCCCTCGTCGCGCTTCCCGCGCTGTGGGGCGACGCCTACTACCTCAACATGCTCATCCTGATCTTCCTGCTGGCGATCATGGCCGGCTCCTGGAACGTCATGGGCGGGTACACCGGCTACATCTCACTCGGGCAGAGCGCCTTCCTCGGCGTCGGCGCGTACGCGACCGCCATCGCGGCGGACGCCTGGTCGATCTCCCCGTTCCTGGCCGCTCCCCTGGGCGGCCTCGCCGCGGCGGCGCTGGCCGCCGTCCTCGGCCTGGTGACCTTCCGGGCGCGGGGCAACGCGTTCATCATGATCACATTCGCGATGCTGTACCTGCTCGGGGTCGTGGCGCTGAACTGGACGTCGGTCACGAACGGCAATGACGGCATGATCCTGCCCGCGCCCACGTGGAGCAGGGACTACGCCCTCTGGCCCTTCTACTACGCCCTGCTCGGGCTGCTGGTACTGACGCTGCTGATGTCGAAGGCGATCGCCTCCTCCCGCTTCGGCCTCGGGCTGATGGCCATCCGCGAGGACGAGGGGAAGGCCGCGGGCATCGGCGTCAACACCTCGGCGGCCAAGCTCGCCGCCTTCGTGGCCAGCAGCGTGCCGATCGGCGTGGCGGGCGGTGTCTACGGCTACTACCTGGGGTTCCTCGACTCCAGGGCCATGTTCAGCATCGTCACCAGCATCATGATCGTGCTCGCCGCCCTGCTCGGCGGATCGGGCACGCTGTGGGGTCCGGTGCTGGGGGCCTTCCTGCTGGAGCCGTTCTCCCAGCTCACCAACCAGCTCTTCACCGGCCCGACCGCGGGCGCCTGGCGGTTGATCGTCTTCGGCGGGTTGCTCCTGGCCGTCCTGCTCTTCCTGCCCAAGGGCATCATTCCCGGCGTACGGCAGGCGCTGGACAGACGGCGACCGGCCGCCGTGGGCAGACGCCTGGCCCTCGCCGACGTGCCCGCCTGGCTCGCGGTCGGCGACGGCGCGCGACTGGAAGTGCGCGACGTACGCAAACGCTTCGGCGGGCACACCGTGCTCGACGGCCTGGACCTCACCGTCGAGCCCGGCTCGATCACCGGGCTGATCGGGCCCAACGGATCCGGCAAGACCACCCTGTTCAACCTGATCGACGGGGGGATGCGGCCGGACCACGGCACGATCCTGCTCGACGGCCGGCCGATCGAGACCGCCGCCCGGTGGGCGCGCAGCCGCGCGGGGCTCGGGCGTACCCACCAGATCACCAGGTTGTTCCCCCGCCTGTCGGTGCTGCGGAACGTGGTCGCCGGCTCCGACGGGTCGTGGACGGCTCCGGCGATCACCGGGGCCCAGGCGGCCAGGGGCGCCGAACTGCTCGAACTCGTCGGGCTCGCCGACTACCGCGACCTGCCCGCCGCCGAGCTGTCCTACGGCCAGCAGAAGCTCATCGAACTGGTCCAGATCCTCATGCTCCAGCCACGCCTGGTGCTGCTCGACGAACCCGCGGGCGGCATCAACCCGACGCAGATCGAGCAGATGGGCGCCCTGATCCGGGAGCTCAACAGGACCGGGACCACCTTCCTGGTCGTGGAGCACAACATGCCCTTCGTGCTCGGGCTCTGCGACACCGTTCACGTCCTGGCGGGGGGTCGCCGCCTCGCCTCCGGCACACCCCAGGAAGTGCGCGAGGACCCGCTGGTGCTGGACGCCTACCTGACGGGAGCGAGCCGATGATCTCGATGACCGGCGTCCACGCCGGATACGGCGGCGGCGACGTGCTGCGAGGGCTCGACCTGGAGGTCGCCCCCGGCGCGGTGACCTGCATCGTCGGCCCCAACGGCGCGGGCAAGTCCACCGTGCTGCGGACCATCAGCGGCCAGCTCGCGCCGCGGCTGGGCGAGATCCGCTTCGGCGATCGGGACGTTGCCGGGCGGCACCCTGCCGAGCTGATCAAGGCGGGGATCGTCCAGGTGCCGCAGTCGAACGGCCTGTTCCCGGCGATGACCGTCGCCGAGAACGTGCTGCTCGGCGGCTACCTGCGCCGCCGCGAGAAGGATTACCTGCGGCGGCGGTTCGCCCAGCTCGCCGAGCGGTTCCCGATCATCGGCGAGCGGGGCGGCGAGCCGGCGGGGAACCTGTCCGGCGGGCAGCGGCGCACCGTCGAGTTCGCCAGGGCGCTCATGCTGGAACCGCGGATGGTGCTGCTCGACGAGCCGTCCCTGGGGCTCGACCCGCGCTCGCTCGGCCTGGTCGAGCAGGCCGTGGACGGCATGCGGGAGAGCGGCGTCACCGTGCTGCTCGTCGAGCAGAACGTCCGCTTCGGACTCGGGATCGCCGACCACGGCGTCGTCATGGAGAGCGGCGGCGTGCTCAAGGCCGACTCCGCCCAGGCGATACTCGACGACCCGGAGATGGGCGTGCTCTTCCTGGGCGGCGCCCCGTGAGCGCCTTCCTGGACCGGCTGCGGCAGGGGTCGCCGACGCTCATGCTCGGCATCCGCGGCAGCCGTACGATCGAGGTCGTCCGGATGGCCCACGCGACCGGCCACCACGCGATCCTGGTCGACCTGGAGCACTCGACCATGTCCACCGACGTGGCCGCGCAGCTCTGCTCGGCCGCCGACGGCCTCGGCCTGACGCCGCTGGTCCGGGTGCCGGAACGCGAGTACGGCATGATCGGCCGATTGCTGGACGGCGGCGCGCACGGCATCGTCGCCCCGCGGGTCGAGACGGCGGAGGAGGCGTGGCAGGTCGCCCGCGCCTGCCGCTTCCCGCCGCGCGGACAGCGCTCGCAGATCGCCCAAGTGCCGCAGTACGGCATGCGGCCGTTGCCCGCCAGGGAGCTGAACCCGGCGCTCGACGAGGCGGCGGTCGTGCAAATCCTCGTCGAGACCCCGGCCGGCGTGGCCAACGCCCACGACATCGCCCAGGTGGACGGCGTGGACATGCTCGCGATCGGGGTCAACGACCTCACCGCGGAACTCGGCGTGCCCGGCTCCTACGACGATCCGCGCGTGCTCGACGCCATCGCCACCGCCGCCGCGGCCTGTCGTACGCACGGGAAGCTGCTGGCGGTCGGCGGCATGCCGCCCACCGGCCTCTCCGGGGTCTGCCCGCTCCGCATCACCGGAATGGACTCCGCCCTGCTCTACCAAGCCATCGGTTCCGCCGCGAAGGACGCGTCATGACACCCCTTCCGACCACGCCCATGCGGGCCACGACGAGCAACACCAGGCCGCGCTTCACCATGCCGCCCTTAAGCTGCGACAGCCATTTCCACGTGTTCGAGCCCGGTTACCCCCATGTCCCTGATCCGCTCTACACCTTTCCCGACGGGACGCTCGAACAGTACCTGCGGCTGGCCGACTGGCTCGGGATCGAGCGGATGGTGCTGGTGCAGCCGACCTTCTACGGCACCGACAACAGCCTGCTGCTCGACGTGCTGCGCAAGGCGGGACCGCGCTGCCGCGGCGTGGCCAGGATCGACGACTCCGCGAGCGAGGCGGAGCTCGACCGCCTCCACGACGCGGGAGTGCGGGCGATCCGGCTCGACCTGTTCGCCCGCGCCCGGTGGCCCATGGCGGAGCTCGTCGCCTACATCCGCGCGATGGCCGGACGCGCCCGGCCGCGCGGCTGGCACCTGCAGTTCTACACGCCGGGCGCGGTGGTGCGGACCCTCCTGCCCTTCCTCGCCGAGCTCGACCACCCCTTCGTCATCGATCACATGGGGTACGGGATGGACCTCGACGGTCTGCTGCTCCTGCTCGCGGGCGGGCACTGCCACCTCAAGCTGTCGGGGCCGTACCGGCTGGTCAAGGACGGGCCGGTGGCGGGCGTCGAGCCCCTGGTCCGCGCCCTGGTCGAGGCCCGCCCCGACCGGCTGCTGTGGGGCTCTGACTGGCCGCACCTGCCCGACGGCCAGCGCGACACCGGTGAGTTGCTGAACCTGCTGGCCGACTGGGTGCCGGCAGCGGAAGATCGCCGCCGGATCCTCGTCGAGGCACCCGGTAGGCTGTTCTACGGGCAATGACCTCGGCGGCGGGCGACCCCCGGGCGCACCGGCTTGTCCTGTCCTCGACGGCCTGACCAAGCAGCCGGAGAACGTCTCGGCGATTTGCTCTGGAGGGGGTTATCCGCGGGCAGACAGTGGATGAGGTGACGTTTCGGCTCCTCGGGCCCGTCGGCGTCTGGCAAGGCGGCAGGTCGGCAGGGCCCACCACCGCGCAGCAGCGTTCCATCCTGGCCATGCTGCTGATCGAGGCCAACAGGGTCGTCTCGGTGGAGCGGCTGGAGCTGGCGGTGTGGGGGCAGGGGCCGCCGCCGGTCACGTCGCGCAACACCATCCAGGGGGGCGTGTCCCAGCTCCGGCGGATACTCTCCGGCGTCTCCGACATCGGGCTGGTCACGACGCCGCCCGGTTATCGCCTGGACGTCGATCCGACGAGGGTGGATCTGTTCCGGTTCCGCGATCTTGTCCGGCAGGCGGGGCACGTTGCGCCTGCGCGGGCCGTCGACCTGCTCGGCCGGGCGCTGGAGCTGTGGTCGGGGCCCGCGCTGGCCGGTGTGGCGGGGCCGTGGTTGCACGACGCGATCGGTGGGGCGCTGGAGGAGGAGCGGCTGGCGGCGGTCGAGGAACGCCTCGCGGTGAGCCTGCGGGCCGGCCGGAACCGCGAGGTGCTCGCCGAGGTCGTGATGCTGATGAGTGAGCATCCGCTCCGGGAGCGACCGGCGTACCTCATGATGACCGCGCTCCACCAGGACGGCAGGCGGGCCGAGGCGTTGGAGGTGTTCAGGGGCGTGCGCGCGCTCCTCGTGGAGGAGCTGGGGATCGAGCCTGGCGACGCCCTTCAGGCGCTGCACCAACGGATCCTCCAGGCCGAGGTCACGGTGGCGGAGCCCGCGGCGCCGGCCGGCGAGGCTGTGACCCCGCGCAGACCGGTGCCCGTGCCCGCGGAACTGCCGGCCCGGCTGGGGACGTTCGCCGGGCGGGCCCACGAGATCGGCCTCATCCGCGACCTGCTCGGCGGCGACGAGACCGGCGGGCCGAAGATATGCCAGATCAGCGGCATCGGCGGGATCGGCAAGTCGTCGCTGGCGATCCACGTCGCGCACACCGTCGCCCGGCACTTCCCCGACGGCCAGCTCTACATCGACCTGCACGGTTCCACTTCCCAGATGGACCCGGTCGAGCCGGTCGAGGCACTCGGCCGGTTCCTGCGCTCGCTCGGGGTCGCCGACTCGGTCGTGCCCACGGACGCCGAGGAGGCCGCGGGCCGGTTCCGGTCGATGGTGCACGGCAAGCGCATCCTCATCGTGCTCGACAACGTCCGGGACACCTCGCAGGCGAGGCTGCTGCTGCCAGGGAGCCCGACCTGCGCGGTGCTGATCACCAGCCGCAGGCGGCTCACCTCCTTGGAGGGCGCCTTGCGCGTCCCGTTGGACGTGCTGGCCGTAGACGAGGGCCGCGCCCTGCTGAGCGATCTCCTCGGCGCCGACCGGATCGCCGCCGATCCGGCCGCCGCGGCCGAGGTGGTACGGCTCTGCGGCGGCCTGCCGCTCGCGCTGTGCCTCGCGGCGGCTCGGCTGACCACCCGGCCCAACTGGTCGGTGGCCGGGCTGGCCGGGCGGCTGGCGGCGGACCGGGGAAGGCTCGACGTTCTCGAGGCGGGCGACCGCGCGGTGCGCGCCAGCATCGAGGGCAGCTATCGGGACCTGCTGGACGACGGGCACGGCTCCGCGGCGATGCGAATGTTCCGCCTGCTGGGGCTGATCGACGTCGCCGACGTCAGCCTGCCGGTGGCGTCCGCGCTGGCTGATCTGCCCGTCGAGCAGGCACGCGAGCTGCTCGAGCAGTTGGTGGACGCGCAGTTGGTGCAGAACCACGCCCGAGACCGCTACCGCCTGCACGATCTGCTGCACCTGTACGCCAGGGAGCGCGCGGTGGCGGAGGAGTGCGAGCAGTCCAGGCGGCTGGCACTCCAGCGGGTCATGCACTGTTATCTGGAGACCGCACGCGGCGCGGCCCGGTTGAGGAAGGGCGAGGGCCGCGGTCTGCGCGGTTCGTGGCGCCTCGGTCTCGGCCCGCAGTCGTTGCCCCGTCCCGCGGCGGTGCCCGCGACGGCGGAGGAGATGCGCGAGTGGGTCGCCACCGAGGAGGACAACGTCCTGGCCCTGATCGCGCAAGCCGCGCGGACGCCCTCCGCCGGGCCGGCGGTCGCCCTGGCCGCCACCTTCGCGCCGCTGCTGATCGATCAGGGCCGCTGGCTGAGGTTGCTCTCACTCGGCGAGTCGGCGTCGCGGGCGGCCGAACACACCGGGGACCCCCTCCACCGGGCGGTCATCCACAGTGACCTCGGCTGGGCGCGGTTCCTGCTCGGTGACCCGTGTGGCGCGGTCGCCCATCTACGTCAGGCGCTGGAAGATTACCGGCGGATCGGGGGGCACCATCGGGAGGCGGCGGTGCTCGACCACATCGGCAGCGCCTACCGGAGCGTCGGCCGTTTCGACGAGGCCGTCGAGCACCACCTGAGCGCGCTGCGACTGGCCCACAGAGCCGCCGATCGCTGGCAGGAAGGCGTGAACCTCAGCAATCTCGGGTTGACCTACCAGCGCGTCGGCCGTTTCGACGAGGCCGTCGACGCGCACACCCGTTCGATCGCGCTGCTGGAGGAGACGGGAGCCGTCGCGGACGGCGTGAGCGCGCGGGGCAACCTGGCCGAGGCCTACCGGCTGGCGGGCAAGCTCGATCAGGCGATCGCCTCTCACCGGCAGGCGATGCGCACCCTCCGCGACACCGGCCTGCTCGACGACTACCGCACCGCGGAGATCTGCTGGGGCCTCGGCCTGGCCTGGCACGAGATCGGCGACCCCGGCGAAGCGCGCCGCCACTGGCGCGAATCGGCCGCGATCCTGCACGCTCTCGGCCTCATCACCTCCGAGGAACGCCGCACCATCGACACCAGCCCGATCCCGATCACCCCTGACGTGCTCCAGCGCCGCACCTGACCAGGCCACCCGCACGCCTCCCGGGCCGAGCCCATTGCGGTCTCCTGTCATTTCAACGCCATTTAAGCGGCCTTTCAAGCGACCGGACTACGCTGCCGCTGCGGTAATGCGGAATGTCGTTGTCATTGAAACGAGCCGGCTGACTTTCACGACTTTCGAAGGAGAACGTTTCATGCCCGCAGTTCCCGTGTCACGCAGAAGAATGCTCGGTTACGCCGGGGCAGGAGCGACCGGCGCCCTCCTGCCCACCGCCACCGCCACCCGCGCCGCCGCGGCAGACGGCGCCGTCCTCCAGGTCCCCTCTGCCGCCCAGGTGGCCGGGCAGGACATCGCCGCCCAGTACGTCGCGCTGCGCACGGACGGGTACGCTACGCCCGGCGACGGCGGCGGCGCGACCTATCGCCGCCTGTCCGCCGCCCCGGCGACGCCGGACCGCTGGCACTTACGCTCCAACGACGGCGCCTGGTGGGAGATCGCCGACGACGTCGTCTCGGTCAGGGCCCTGGGCGCCAAGGGCGACTACGACGAGAGCACGAGCACCGGCGCCGACGACACCGAGGCGCTGCACGCCGCCGCCCGCCTCGATCGGGTCATCTACGTGCCCGGCACGTCCCGCACCTACCGCTGCACCCGGCAGATCTCCCTCACCAGGGACGGCACCACCTGGTACGGCGACGGCTACCGATCGAAGATCACGCTCTTCTCGGGAGAGGGCGGAGCCGGAGCCCTGATCGGCATCCACGGAGAGCCTCCCACCGACCCCGGCCAGACCAGCGGTCCAGAAGCGGCGCCCTCCCGTGTGGTCCGCGGCGTTCACGTGTCGGGCCTGCATCTGGACACCCGCGAGAAGGCGAACGACAACGGCCTCGGCGGCTCCTTCGTCAGGGACGTGTGGGTGGAGAACATGTACTTCTCCCGCATCGGACGCAAGGCGCTGACCTTCCAGTACCACTGCCACAACGTGCACTGCCGCGACGTCACCATCTACGCGAGTGCGACCGAGCCGGGTTCGACGCACGCCGCCATCAGCGTCGAAGGCCAGACGGAGGGCCTGCGCTACCGCAACGGGGCGCCGCCCGCGGTGGACCTCGAAGGCGCCGACATGTCCAACCTGACCTTCACGAACATCGACTGCGTCATGAGCGGATACAACTACATCGTCGTCTCCAACGCCCACCGCGTCCGCTTCGACAACATCAACTGCGGTGACGCCAAGGGCGCGGGCGCGTTCGTCAACTTCATCCGCCGGGTGCGCGACAGCCACGTCCGCGGCATCCGCGGCGGCACCACCGCGCGCCGCCTGATCTTCTTCGACGCCGGCGTGAGCGACTGCGCCGTGGAGGACTTCCACTTCGGTCACACGACCGGCCCGGCCGCCGACGGCCGCGCCATCCAGTGCGCAGGATGGCGCAATCGCCTGTCCGGCGGCTCCTTCGGCCACCGCAACGCCCACTCGCCAGAGGCGATCCTCATCACCGGGACCGACATCACGCTGACCGGCGTCGCCGTCCGCGAATGCGCCGCCGCCCTGGTGCTCAACGCCGCGCCGGACGCCACGCGCCTGTCACTGACCGACTGCCGCTTCATCGCGGCCACCGCCCCCGCCTTCCGCATCAGGGGCCCAGGGGCGATCGTGCAGGGCAACCACTTCGACATGCCGAACGCCCCCTACGTCGGCCGCTTCGAAGGCCCCAGCGGCCAGTGCGTCGGCAACCACCTCACCGGCGGCACCGGTCAGCGCCTGGTCGTCGCCGACGGCGCCACCGCACTCATCTCCCTCAACACCACCGGCGCCGGATGACCGGGCAGCACCCGGAGGGCCTCAGCGGACTCCGAGGCGGGCGGCGATCGCCTCGGCCGTCGGGCCCTCCAGCACCTCGCCCACCTGCCCGTCGCTGAGGAAGAGCACCCGGTCGGCGTGGGAGGCGACGGCCGGGTCGTGGGTGACCATGATGACCGTCTGCCCCAGCTCGACGACCACCAGCCGCAGCAGTCCGAGGATCTCCCGCCCGGACCTGGCGTCCAGGTTGCCTGTGGGCTCGTCGGCGAACACCACCTCCGGCCCTGCCACCAACGCCCGGCAGATGGCCACCCGCTGCTGCTGCCCGCCGGACAACTCGTGCGGGCGGCGGTGCACGTGCTCGGCGATCCCGGCCCGGCCGGCCAGCTCCTCCACCCGGCCGGGCGCCGGCCGGCGACGCGCGAGCCGCAGCGGCAGCTCGATGTTCTCCTTCCCGGTCAGCGCGGGGAGCAGGTTGAACGACTGGAACACGAACCCGATCCGCCGGCTGCGCAGGCCGGACAGCTCGGCCTCGCCCAGCCGCGTGATGTCGGCGCCGCCCACGCTGACGGTGCCCGACGTGGGCCGGGTCAGTCCGGCCGCGCACTGCAACATCGTGGTCTTGCCCGAGCCTGACGGCCCCATCACCGCGGTGAACGAGCCCCGCGCGAAGGTGTGGCTGACGTCGCGCAGGGCGGTGACCGCCGAGCCGCCCGTGCCGTAGACCTTGCCGACGCCGTCGAGGCGCACCGCGGGCTCCATGCCGCCGTTCATCTCGTTCATGCCGTGCCGTGCCTTTCGTTTCGCAGTGCCGCGCGTACGACCAGCAGCGATCCCGCCATCGCGGCGGCGAGCGCGCCCGCGCCGAGCGGGACCAGCCAGTCGAAGGGGATGAGGGACAAGGTGGCCGCCGCCCCGCCGGGCTCGCTCACGGCGTGCACGAACGTCACCCAGGCGGTCACGGCCAGGGCCAGCACCACGACGGGCGCCACGGTGAACAGGCCCTCCCAGCAGGCCATCCTCATCACCTGGCGGCGGCGCGTGCCGAGGTGCCGCAGGCCGGTGAACTCCCGCCGCCGGTCGAGCAGCCCCATGCACAGGCTGTTGATGGCGGCCACCAGGCAGAGCAGCGCGACCAGCAGGGAGACGTACGGCAACGTGCGGTTCCGCTGGGCGCTCTCCTCGCTCATCTGCCAGAAGTACTCCTGTTTGGTGAAGGACTCCACGGGCACGCGCGGATCCGCGAGCGGGCCGGGGTCCGCGCCGCGCACGTAGATCCGTTCGTGCTGCCGCGACGGCAGATTGGTGCCGGCGACCGCCTGGGCGGGCAGCGACACCGACCCCAGCTCCGCGGTGTCGGCGTAGACCGCGACCACCGTGTAGCGGGCGTCCTGGGCCTCGCCGGGGATGCGGACCCGCAACAGCGACCCGAGCTCGGCCCCGAGCGATTCGCTGACGGCGACCTCGCCTTCGCCCAGGTCACCGGGAGACCGGCCACGCAGGGAGAGGTCGAGGACCCGCGTGATGTCTCCAGTGACCAGGGTCGCGGTGGCGGGCGGCGGGTCCTGGCCGGGCGGCCGTCCTTCCACGGACACGGCGACCGGCATCGAAGCGATCCCGACCGCGGCGGACGTGCCGTCGCGATCCAGGACGCGGCGCCGCAACTCCTCCGAGAGCGCGCCCTGTCCCGCCGACGGCCGCAGCACGTGGTCGGCGCGGACGTCCTCGACGGCGTGCGCGGCCGTCCGCCAGTCGTAGAAGAGCTGCGTGCCCACGACCGTGCCGACCAGCGTCACGCCGAGTGCCAGCGACCCCACCGCTCCGGCGAACCTGCGATGGTTGAAGACCACGTTGGCGACGGCGAGGAACCCCGCCACCGGCGACAACCGGGCGACCACGCCCCGCACCAGCTTGCCCGACACCAGCACGACCCACGGGGCCACCAGCCCGACCCCGGCCACGGCCAGGCACAGCGTGCCGAACTGCAGGCCCATCAGGGCGACGCCGCCGACCGCGACCAGCTTCCACACCTGCACGGCGGACAGGACGCCGGCCCCCGCCAGCAGCGTCGAACCGGCCGCCAGCCGTCCTCTGCCGAGCCGCCTGCCCTCCGCCGGGGCCTCGCCGAGCGCGTCCCCCGGCCGGATCCGCAGCGCGCGGCGTACCGAGGCCAGGCTCGCCACCAGGGCGATGGCCAGGGTCAGCGCGAACGTCCACCACATCGCAAGCGGGTGGTAGCCGACCTCGAACGCCACGCTCACCGTGCCGAAGTCGCGGAAACGAGCCACGACGGCGGGCGCGAGCAGCATCCCGAGCGGGATCGCCACCAACGTGGCGACCACGGCGAGCAGCACCGCCTCCGCCACCAGCATGCGCCGGATCTGCCCGGGACGGGCTCCCACGGCCCGCAGGACGGCGATCTCCATCCCGCGGCGGCGGACCGACAGCCCCATGGCCGCCGCCACCATGCCCGCCGAGACCAGCGCGGTGACCCACACCAGGAACCAGAGGGTGTTGAAGCCCTCGGCGACGACGATGTTGTTCTCCTGCCCGCCGCGATCCGCGCCGACGGCGACGCGCGCGATCCGCAGTCCGGGTGCGTTGTACGGCTCCACCGCCCGCGTCACGGCCGCCCGCAGCGCCTCCACGCCGACCCCCGGCCGGGGGTGGACGCCGAGCGCGTCGGCCCGCAGGCCACGTCCCGACAGGTCGGCGGCGTGGTCGTCGGAGAAGAACAGCGCCGACTGGTGCCGCCAGGCCGCCCGCGCCGCCGCCACGCCGACCACCTCGTGCGCCTGCACGGTGCCCGACACGGCGACCTCGACCCGGTCCCCGACGCCGGTCCTGGCCACGGCGGCCAGTCGCGCGTCGATGACCACCTCGCCCGGGGCCCACGGCGGCCGGCCCTCCGTCAGCTCGAACGGCGTCAACCGCGCGCTCGACCAGCCGTGCCCCCACGGCCAGGGACGCTGGTCCCCGGGCATCCGCGGCCGAGTCCCGCGGACGAACAGCACGGCGGGGAAGCTGAGATCACGAACCGCCGCCGCCACCTCGGGGAGCGCGTCCACGGTCGCCGCCAGCCCTGGTGAGATGCCGCCCCCGCTGGTGCCGACGACCAGCGGAGTCCCGGCGTACCGCTCCACCGGGACCTCCTGCCGATCCGTGGAGTCCACGACGAACCACAGGGCGCCGATCGCGGTCGCCGCGACGACCAAGGTGACGAGCGTGCCCATCAGGCTGCCCGGATGCCACCGCAGTGTCCGCCACGCCAGCCACGCCACCCCACCACCTCCGATCCGGGCCCAGAAGGTCCGGGCCCGCGCTCCGAGTTCCAGCCTGCTGGCCGTCGTGGTCCGGTTCCTCGGCCGCCGGACGGATTCCGCCGCGGTACCTCGGTCCTCCCGGGCGGTGCAGGGCAGGACTCCGGTAACGGGACGCCCGTGCGCGAATCCCTGTGGTTACGCTGGGCCGGTGGTCCTGTTTCGCCGGGTACTGGGGTTCGCCGACGGTGACCTGCTGCTGGCCGGAGCGGTGGCGGTCGCGTCGCTCCTCGACCCCGCCCGGCGCGACGCCGTCCCCTTGGCCTTCGCCCTGCTCGGAGCGGTGGCGCTGCCCGGGCGCGAGCGGTGGCCGGTGGCCACGGTCCTGCTCACGTGCGGGGCGTTCGGCGGGGCGCTCGCGTACGGCGGGCTGCCGCTGGCGGCCTGCGTTCCCGCGCTGGTCGGCGTGTACACGGCGGCCGTTCGCCGGCGTCGGCTGTCCGCTGCCGCCGGTGCGCTGCTGGTGGTGGCGGGGGCCGCGCTCTGGCCCGCTCCTGCGACATCGGCCCGGCTCATCTTCACCGTTACGTGGCTGGCCCTGTTCTGCGTCGCGCTGCTGATCGGCGAGACCGTGGCCGCGCGTCGCGAGGAGGCCGCCGCCAGGGAGCGGGAGCGGCTGGCCACGGAGCGGGAGCGGCTGGCCCGTGAGGTGCACGACGTGGTGGGGCACAGCGTGACCGGTATCGCCGTGCAGTCCGCCGCCGCGCTGCACCTGCTCGGGGACGGCGCGGGCAGGTCGCCCGAGCTGCGTGAGACGCTCACCGCCATCCGCGACGCCGGCCGTACGGCGATGCGCGAACTGCAGGCCACCCTGGGATGGCTGCACGGCGAGTCACCGGGCCTGGACCGGCTCGATGCGCTGGAGGCGGCCATGCGGGACGCCGGGCTGCCTGTCACGATCACCCGCGAAGGACCTGACGGCCCGGTGCCCGCCGCCGTGGGTCACGCCGCCTACCGGATCGTCCAGGAGGCGCTCACCAACACCCTGCGCCACGCGGGCGCCGGCGCGACGGCCGAGGTCAGCGTGCGGTACGGCACCGAGCTGACGGTGGAGGTGACCGACGAGGGCGGAGTCAGGCCCCGCGAGGAGGGCGCGGGCGGCGGGTGCGGGATCGAGGGCATGCGGGCCCGCGCCGCGGACCTCGGCGGTTCGGTGACGGCGGGACCTGCGGCGGGCGGCGGGTTCAGGGTGCTGGCCCGGCTGCCGGTGGACCCGGCGTGATCAGGGTCGGGCTGGCCGACGATCAGGCGCTGGTCAGGAAGGGGTTCCGGCTGATCATCGACGGCTCACCCGGGTTCCGGGTCGTGGGCGAGGCGGCCGACGGCGGGGCGGCGGTGGCGCTGGCCAGGAACGAGCGCCCCGACGTGCTTATCATGGACATCCGGATGCCGGAGATCGACGGCCTCACCGCCACCCGGCTCATCGTGGCCGACCCCGAGCTGGCCGCCGTACGCGTGGTGGTCCTGACGACGTACGCCGACGACGCCAACGTCTACGCGGCGCTCCAGGCGGGCGCGAGCGGCTTCCTCGTCAAGGACGTCGAGCCGGCGGACCTGCTCAAGGCGCTCGAGGTGGTCGCGGCCGGCGACGCGCTGCTGTCGCCCTCGGTCACCAGGCGGGTGATCGCCGCGTTCGCCGCGGGCCCGCACCCCGGCCCGCGGCCACCGGATCTCGACGCGCTCACCGACCGCGAGCGCGAGGTGATGACGCTGGTGGCGACCGGCCTGTCCAACCAGGAGATCGCGGTACGCCTGCGCATGAGCCCGCTCACGGCCAAGACGCACGCGAACCGGGCGATGGCCAAGCTGGGCGCCCGCGACCGGGCCCAACTGGTCGTCCTCGCCTACGAAACCGGCCTGGTACGCCCGCGTCACCCCTGACCGCGTACTGCGCTCGCAGCAGCCGTGAGACCGTCCCCCGGTAGGAGGGCCGGCGCGGGCGGGCCCGCGAGCATGAGGGCATGGGGTTGATGAGCACATGGCCGCGCTGGGTGCCGGGCGCGGCGACCGGGTGGGGGCTGGGCCTGGTGGTCCTGACGTTGTCGTGGGCACTGGGCAGCGAGCACGGCAGGCCGCTGCCGAGCTTCGATCTCCCCGGCCCCTTCTGGTGGACGCTGGTGGTGCTGGCCGTCGCGACCACGGTGGCCGCCAGGGGTGGGCCGTCCGTTCTGTGGCCGGCCGTCGCCGTACCGGTCCTGGGCACGTTCGGGCTGGTCATGCAGGCGGTGGCCGCGCTGGCCACGGGTCGCGTGGAAGACTGGCCCGCGCTGCTGGTCAGCCTGTACTGCGTGGCGGGCGCGACGCTGTTCACCGGCGCCGCTCTGGTGCGGACGCGGACGGCTCGCGGCGCGTGCGCACGATGCGGGTACGCGCATCCCGGCGGTCCCGTCACCGGCCGGACCTACCCGGAGCCCGGCAGGGCGAGCTTCGCCGTGCGGTGGACGGCCTATCTGGGTGCCGTCGCCTTCGTGCCGTACATCGTGATGAAGACGGTCTGGGCGCTCGGACTGCCGATCGCCGGGGTCGCCGGGCCCGACCTGACCGTGGGGTCCGGGGCCGGCTCGGTGCTCGGGCGGCTGGGCATCGACCTCACCTCCGTCCTGGCGCTGGCCGGGGCCGTGCTGAGCGTCGCGCTGGTGCACCGGTGGGGGCAGGTGTTCCCGCGCTGGGTGCCGGTGCTGGGCGGGCGGCGGGTGCCCAGGTGGATACCGCTCGTACCGGCCTGGCTGGGGGCCACCAGCCTGGGGCTCTACCCGTTCGTCGCGCTCGCGTTGCTGGTGTCGGGGGCCGAGCCGGCCGCTTCCGGCGGGATCGGCGCGTGGGTGGTGGTGGTCGGGCTGGCCGGGTTCGGGGGATGGGGGGTGAGCGTGGGGGTGGCGGCGGTGTCGTACCAGCGGCGGACGCGTCCACAGTGCGGACCGCCGCCCGTCTCCGACGTATTGCACCGACCGATGCAAAACAGCTAGTGTGCCCCTATGGCTCGACCACGGACATTCGACGAGGATCAGGTGCTGGCCACCGCGATGGACCTCTTCTGGGCGTACGGCTACGAGGCCACCTCGACCCGGGATCTGTGCCACGCCGTCGGGCTGGACCGCAGCAGCCTGTACAACGCGTTCACCAGCAAGCACGAGCTGTTCAGGCGTGCGTTGACCCGCTACGTCGACGCCACCGCCGCCAACCAGGCGCGCATCCTGGAGGACCCGCGGCGGCCGCCCGCCGAGCGCGTCCGCGAGTTGCTCGCCGCGATCGTCGAGCTGGAGTCCGACTCCTACCGCGACGGCCACGGCCGCGGCTGCCTGACCGTCAACACCACGGTGGAGCTCGCCGGCCGTGACCCGGAGATCGCCCTGCTGCTCGATCGCGACCTGGCCCGGCGGCTCGACTCGCTGCGGGCCGTCATCGCGGCCGGGCTGGCGGCCGGTGACATCACCTCGGCCCGTACGCCGGAGGCGCTCGCCCGGTTCGTCAACGCCGTGATCGCGGGCATCCGGGTCGCCGCTCAGGGCGGCGCCGACCGTCCCGTGCTGGAGTCCATCGCCGCGACGGCCATGGACGCACTCACCTGACACCCTCCCCGGAGCCCGGGCGGGCTTCGCGTGCCCTGGTTCTACACCGTTCGATGCAAAATCCTCGCTAAGGAGCGACCACCTTGCCCCGTGCCGTCTATCTGCTGGCCCTCGGCATCTTCGCCATGGTGACCAGCGAATTCGCCGTCGCAGGACTGATGCCGCAGATGGCCGCCGGACTCGGCGCCACCATTCCGCAGATCGGCTACCTGATCACCGCCTTCGCCGTCGCCATGACCGTGGGCGGACCCTTCCTCACCGTCGCGGTGGCGCGGCTGCGGCCCAAACCGGCGCTCACCGCCCTCTTCGTGATCTTCCTGGTGGGCAACGTGCTGGCGGCGGTCTCGGCGTCGTACCCGGTCATGATGGTCGCCCGAGTGATCACCGGAGTCGCCTCACAGGCGTTCTTCGGGGTGGCCATCTCCCTGGCTGTCCAGCTCACGGACGAGCGCGTCCGCGGCCGGGCCATCGCGATGGTCCTGAACGGGCTGATGGTCGGCACGCTGCTCGGGCTCCCCCTGTCGACCCTGATCGGCGAACACCTGGGCTGGCGGGCCGCCTTCTGGGCCATCAGCGCACTCACCGTGCTGACCGCCGTCGCCACGCTCATCGGCGTACCGCGCCTGGAACGCGCCGGGGCCGACGGGCCCGAACTCCGCGAGGAGCTGAAGGTCTTCAGGAACGCCAAGCTGTGGCTCGTACTGACGACCAGCACCCTCATCATCGGCGCGACCTTCTCCGCCTTCAGCTACCTCAGCCCCATCCTCACCCAGGTCACCGGAGTCGGCCAGGACACGGTGCCGCTGCTGCTCATCGCGTACGGCGCCGCCACCGTGATCGGCAACACCGTCGTCGGCCGGCTGGCCGACCGGCACACCATCAGCGTCCAAGTCTGGGGACTGGCGCTGAACCTGCTCTTCCTGACCGGCTTCGCCCTGCTGGCCCACCTCACCCTCCCCGCGGTGGCCTTCATGCTCGGCGTCGGCCTGGTGGGCGTCACCATGAACCCCGCCATGGCCACCCGCGTCCAGCGCACCGCCAACGCCCGGCCACTGGTCAACACGGTCCACTCGTCCTTCATCACGCTCGGGGTCATCATCGGCTCCTCGGTCGGCGGCCTGGCGATCGACGCCTTCGACCTGCGGGCCCCCCTCTGGCTCGGCGCGGCACTGGCCGCCCTGGGCCTGCTGAGCCTCCTGCCGGAGGCCCTCGTATGCAGCGGAAAGCCGCAGCCCCCGGCAGCACCGGCCGTCGCGCCTGACGACTTGCCCGTGAACGTGTGCGGTTTTCGGCGGGCAACGCCACGGCGCTGAACCACCCCGCCGGCCGCGCACCTCACCCGGTCGGCCTGCCGCCGCTCGTCGGAGGGCCGGGTGGCGTCGGACGGTCGGGTGGCGTCCATGCGAAGGCGCTTCCGGCGAGCCGGAGGAAGACGCCGGTCGGCAGGAGCCGGGTGAGGGCGTTGCGGAGGGTCGCCGCGACGGGGTTACCGGTCTGGAGGACGTGGCCGAGCTGACCGGACAGTTTCGCCATCGGCTGGGTCCGTGGTCGTCGCTGAGCGTCGTACGCGATCAGCGCCTCGGGCACGGCGCTGCGGTCGAGTGCGCCGGCGAGGACGACGGCGTCCTCGATGGCCAGCCAAGCGCCCTGCTCAGTGGGGCCGTCCCGCGCCACGGCCACTGCCCGGCAGCCGTGCTCCGGGTCGGGTCATTTGCGGCGATCGTTGCGTAGGCGGGCGGCCAGTGCGGCGGCCTGGGTGCGGCGCTGCATGTTGAGCTTGGCCAGCAGGTTGGACACGTAGTTCTTGACGGTCTTCTCCGCCAGGAACATCCGTTCGCCGATCTGCCGGTTGGTCAGTCCCTCGCCGATCAGGTCGAGGATGTGCCGTTCCTGCTCGGACAGTGCCGCGAGTGGGTCCTTCCTGACCGCCTGCTCGCGCAGGCGCTGCAGCATGGCGGCGGTGGTCTGCGGGTCGAGCAGAGACTGCCCCGAGGCCACCGTACGGACCGCGCCCACGAGGTCGGAGCCGTGAATCTGCTTGAGCACGTAGCCCGCCGCGCCGGCCATCACCGCGTCGAACAGCGCGTCGTCGTCGGCGTACGAGGTCAGCATCAGGCACGCCAGCCCCGGTAGCCGGGAGCGCACCTCACGGCACACGTCCACGCCGCTGCCGTCAGGGAGTCGCACGTCCAGCACCGCCACGTCGGGCTTGAGCGCGGGGATGCGGGCGACGGCGGACTCGGCCGTGCCGGCTTCCCCGATGACCTGGATGTCGTCCTCGGACTCCAGCAGCGCCGCGACACCCCTCCGCACGACCTCGTGATCGTCGACGAGGAACACACGAATCATGTATACGACGCTATCCGACCACCCGGCACGCCCCAAGATGACGGAGGCAGCGGCCAGGGACGGAACAGGGGGTTCGTGTGGGAGCCCGGCGTGATCGTGACCAGGAGTTGGCCGGATCATCGCGTAAGCGTGCCCACCCCGTGGGCGTGACGCGGTCTGCGACGATGTTCACCGCCGCGGGGACCTGCCGTGAGGGTCTGCGGATAGGTCCAGCCGCGGGTCCGGTGTCACACTGGTGAGTGTGGAGGGCGAGCGTCATCCGGTGATGCCGCAGATGCGGCTCGATGAGCTGCTGGCCGAGCTGCAGGTGCGGCTGAACGCCGTGCTGGCCACTCGGGACCGCGTGCATGCGCTGGTCGAGGCCGTGGTGTCGGTGGGCAGTGATCTCGATCTGGAGACCGTGCTGCGCCGGATCGTGGAGACGGCGACCAAGCTGGTCGACGCCAGCTACGGCGCGCTGGGCGTGGTCGGCCACGAGAACACGCTGATTCAGTTCATCCCGGTGGGGCTGACCGAGGAGGAGATCGCCAGGATCGCGCACTGGCCGCACGGCCTGGGGCTGCTCGGTCTGTTGATCAAGGACGCGCGTCCCCTCCGGCTGAGCCGCATCTCCGACCATCCCGAGTCGTACGGCTTCCCGCCCGGCCACCCGCCGATGGGCACCTTCCTCGGGGTCCCCGTACGGGTGCGCGACGAGGTTTTCGGAAACCTTTACCTGACGGAGAAGCGCGGCGGCGGCGAGTTCGACGAGGAGGACGAGGCCATCGTGATAGCCCTCGCCACCGCCGCCGGCGTCGCCGTGGAGAACGCCCGCCTGTACGCGGAGACGCGACGGCGTGAGACCTGGCTCCAGGCGTCCTCAGAGGTGAGCACGAGCCTGCTGTCCGGAGCCGATCCCCGCCGGGTGCTGAGCCTGGTGGCGACCCAGGCCCGCGAGATGAGCGACGCGGACCTGGTCCAGGTGCTGCTGCCGGACCCGTCCGGGCAGGCGCTGATCGTCGAGGTCGCGGAGGGCGAGGGCGCGGAGGAGCTGCTGGGCACCGCGTTCGAGAGGTCGGCCACGATGGTGGGCGACGTGTTCACCCAGGGGGAGCCGGTGTCCGACGCGGACATGCAGAAGACTTCCTACCCGGAGTCGCCGCTGCGCCGCTGCGGTTACGGACCGGGGCTGATGGTGCCGCTGGGAGCGGTGCCCCGGGTGCGCGGGGTGCTGGTCCTGGCCAAGCGGAGCGGGCGGCTGCCGTTCAGCGGGGAGGACGAGCAAATGCTGCAGGCGTTCGCCGGGCAGGCGGCGATCGCGCTCGAACTGGCCGAGGCGCGCCGGGACGCCGAGCGGCTGGGCCTGCTGGAGGATCGTGACCGGATCGCCAAGGATCTGCACGACGTGGTGATCCAGCGGCTGTTCGCGACCGCGATGACGTTGATGAGCACGATCCGGCTGGTGGAACGGCCGGAGGCGGCCAAGCGGATCCAGCACACGATCGACGAGCTGGACGAGACCATCCGGCAGATCCGCTCGTCCATCTTCGCGTTGCAGGGCTCAGGGGATGCCGAGCCCAGCCTGCGGGGGCAGATCGTGGAGCTGGTGGAGGGCGCCGCCGGGCACTTGGGGTTCATGCCGGGCCTGCGGATGGAGGGGCAGATCGACACGGTGGTGCCCGCGCCGGTCGCCGAGCACCTGCTGGCGGTGTTGCGCGAGGCCCTGTCGAACGTGGTCCGCCACTCCAGGGCGACCCGCGCCGATGTTCTCGTCGAGGCGGCGGGCACCGAGCTCTCCCTCGTGGTGACGGACGACGGGGTCGGCGTGGGGGAGACGGAGCGCCGGAGCGGGCTGCGCAACATCGAGGAACGCGCCATCCGGCTGGGCGGCGCCGCCCAGGTGGAGACGCCCGAAGCAGGCGGGACGCGGCTGCGCTGGCTGATCCCGTTGTGAGAGCCCTCTGGGAAGAGGCAGGCCGGTCAGCCGTTCCTCTGTGGCCTTGACGGGACGAAGGTCCTGACATCGCGGGACGTACGCCACTGCCTCGAAGAAGGGCGACGCGGTGTGCTTGGCGTGCGCAAAGGAATGCCAATCCCCGCCGAAAGGAACCGTCATGGCCGCCACCGTCAACCCGTCTTTCATGGAGACCCGCACCACCGCCCAGCGCCGTCCGGTCGACTATGCCTGGGCCGTCGCCCGCATCGCGATCGGCTGGATCTTCCTGTGGGCGTTCCTGGACAAGACCTTCGGCTGGGGGTTAGCGACCCCGGCGGACCGTTCCTGGCTCTCCGGCGGCAGCCCGACGACCGGGTTCCTCAAGGGCGCCGGTGAGAACGCGCTCGGCGGCTTCTTCGCCGGCCTGGCGGGGCAGGCGTGGGTCGACTGGCTGTTCATGGCCGGTCTGCTGGGCGTGGGGCTGGCGCTGGTGCTGGGCGTCGGCACCCGGATCGCCGCGGTCGCCGGCGGTCTGATGCTGGCCCTCATGTGGGCGGCAGGGCTGCCCCTGGACACCAATCCGTTCATGGACGAGCACCTCGTCTACGCCGCCGTCCTGGCCGGTCTGGCCCTGGCCGACGCCGGTGCCACCCTTGGGCTCGGCGGCTTGCCGATCGTCCGGCGCAACAGCTACCTCAGATAGCGTCAGCTCGATCGCCCACTCCTCCACGGGGTGGGCGTCGTACTGTGCCCGCGTGGTGAAGCAGTGGCCGCATGGTGGGCCATTCGGCACCGTCAGTGGGACCTTCGCCTCTTTGGCTCGCTCGTCCGGATTGCCAGGCTTGTCGCTGAGAACGGGGGCAATCATGGGAACACAGCAAGACGAACCGGCCCACGAGCAGGCCGAGGGGATCCGCCTTCTGTGCCACGCGTGCAGGCCACTTCGTGTGACCACGCGGGCGTCTGACGGCAAGACCGTGCTGGGCCTCGCAGGTGAACTGGACCTCGCGACTGCTGAGCCGCTCAACGTACTGGTGGACAATGTGATCGCGAACGCCAAACGGCGAGTCGTACTCGACCTGTCCGGTTTGACCTTTTGTGATATGTCGGGACTGAGGGCGCTGCGATTGTGCGACCGTACCGCCCGAGCGTCGGGGGTGACGTTCGAGCTGACCGGTTTGTCCGATCGGGTGCTGTGGCTCCTTGAGGTCAGCGGGCTCATGCCGGTGTTCGCGGGCGTCATGCCGACGAAGAAGCGACCGGGCGGCCGCGGATGATCGGCCCGGGTACGGCCGCAGGGCCAGGTTGCCCGCGCGCCTTGTTTACGTATTTGGTGAATCCCGGGAACCGGCGCGAGATTTCGGCACGGCCGAAGCGGCGATACTACAGTTCGTAATGAATCATCACAGTATGTAGTTGAGGTGGGGTCATGCGCAAGGCGATCATCGTGGTTGCGGTTGTTACCGCCGGTACGGCGCTCGCGGCTCTGATGGCTCTTCGAGGCGGCGCACGTCCGTCCAAGGCCCGGTCCTGACCGCAACCCGGGTGCCGGTCAAGGTGTTCGCCCCTCATCAGGGCCGGGCGAGGCAGGCGCGGTGGACGCCATTGGCCTTGGCCCTTCGCCCGCTCGTCTACGGCTTGCGCGTCTCGGTCCACATGCTGTGCACTCTGATCGACTTCATCGCGGGTCGCAGGCGCCCCAACGTCCCTGACGCCATTCTGGCCGATGCGACCATCACCAAGCGGCAGCGACGGATGCTGATCGACGTCTACGAGTCGTTTCGCAGGCAGACGGCGTCCGGCGCCGCACCGGACGGGCACACCGCTCGGAGGCCGGACAACTGCGGCAGTTCACCGTCCCCCGCCTCGTAGCGTTCAGCCGGTGATGCGACGGCCGGACACCTGCTCGGCCTCGACCACGATGTAGTGACCCAGGCCGTTGGGCGCCCAGGCCGTCAACGGCAGGCCCGCCAGCCGGTCTATCTCGGCAGGATCGGTCGCGGCCCGTGAGTGCCCCACCGCGGTCACCGACCAGCCGGTACGCCGCTCGGGATCGTACTCGTCGGCCTCGAAGGCCACGACGGAACGCCGGGTGGCCGCCGCCAGCCGTGACCCGATCGAGGTACGGATCACGATGGACTGGCCGTCGAGGCGGAAAGTGACCGGCTGGACGGCCGGCAGGGCCTGATCGGTGAACACGATCCGCCCGATCGGTGTCGTGCACAGCAGTCGCAGGCACTCCTCGCGTGAGAGCACCTGAAGTCCGGACGAATCACGCCGCATACCCTCAACCTCCTAGCTCGACCCGCCCCGCGTTAGGGGCGAAAGTCCCTCCTTTGTGCCCCTGGCCAACTTTCCGTGCCGCAGTAGGTCGGCGGATCACGACAAAGGGCTGACGGCCCTGGCGGCGCGGGACGTTCGGCCCTGACGGGGGCCGCCCCAGCGTGATGCGCTGAAGACAGGCTCCTGGGAGGGGGGATCATGGCTGTTCTCTCGGCGAAGCACGCGCTGGACACCGCGGTGGAGGCCGCGCGCTGGGCGCCGTCCATCCACAACACGCAGCCGTGGGCCTTCTCGATCTCCCGAGAGGAGATCAGCCTGCGCGCCGACACGGACAGAAAGCTCCGCGTCGGCGACGCCTCCGGCCGCGAGCTGCTGATCGGTTGCGGCGCCGCCCTGTTCACCATGCGTACGGCGATGCGTTGCGAGGGCTTCGAACCGGAGGTGCGCATCCTGCCCGACCCGGACCGCCCGTCGTTGCTCGCCACGCTCCGGCCAGGGGTCGAAGTGCCGCCCGACGAGTCCATCAAGGTGCTGGGCCGTCAGATCGAACGCCGCCGCACCCATCGGGCCGGCTTCGCCGACGTGCAGGTACCGGACGCACTGATCGAACGCCTGGCTCGCGCGGCCATGGAGGAGGGGGCCAGGCTGACTCCTGTCCGTTCCCCGCGGGCGGTCAAGGTCATCGCCGCGCTCACCCAGGCGGCGCAGGGTGTGCAGGCCCAGGACCAGCGTTTCAGCCTGGAGCTGATCCGCTGGGCCCAGCCGCCCGGCAGCAGCCGTACGGACGGAGTGCCTGCCGAGGGCTACCCGCGCCAGGCGATGCGCACCGACCCCGACTTCCCACAGCGGGACTATTCCTGGCAACACGACTGGGGCAGCCAGGCCGACCAGCGAGCCGCGACGTCCGTCGGGGTCGTGGCGCTGCTCACCACGCCAGGAGACGGCCGCCAGGAGTGGATCGACGCCGGGCAGGCGCTGCAGCACGTCCTGCTGTACGCCGCCGCGTACGGGGTGAGCGCCGCCTTCCACACGCAGGCGCTGGAGATGGGCCTGCTGCGCGAGTTTCTACGGTGCGAACTCTGCTCGGGCCAGTATCCCCAGATGATCATGCGGCTGGGTGTCACCTTCGACGACAAGGACTCGGTCCGCCGCCCCCTGTCCGAGGTCATGGCCTGAGGATTCGGCCCCACTCCCTCAGACGTACGAGTTCTGCCCTTCTCGGTGGCTCGGATGAGATCCGTTCACGAAGCGCACGGTGATGGACAGGCCGCCTTCGGGGCGTGCGGTGGTGGTGAGGGTGGCGTGGTGAGCTTGGGCGACGGCGTTGACGATGGCGAGGCCGAGGCCGTAGCCGTCGCGGCGGCCGTGACGATCGGGCGCCAGTTTCTGGAAGGGCTGGAACAGGCGGTGGATCTGGTTCTCGGGGATGACCGGCCCGCTGTTGGTGACCGTCAGGGCCACCTGGGAGCCGGAGGTCTGCGTGGTGACCTCCACCTGCCCGTCTGCGTGGTTGTGGCGGATGGCGTTGTCGATGAGGTTGGCGACGAGGCTTTCGATCAGTTTCGGGTCCCCGGCTGTCACCGCGGGCGTGAGGTGTTCGGCGAGGCCGAGGTCTTTCCGCATGGCCTGTTCGCGGCGGGAGCCGAGCACTTCTTCGACGACGTGGGCGAGGTCGAGGGTGTCCCAGCGGGTGACGCCGCGCTCGCTGGTGGCCAGGGTGAGCAGTGCCTCGACGATCCGTTCCTGGTGTTCGCCCAGGGCGAGGGCGTCCTGGCAGGCCGCGCGCAGGGTGTCGGTGTCGGCATCAGGGTCGGCGAGGGCGACTTCGAGGAGGGTACGCAGGCCGGCGAGGGGGGTGCGCAGCTCGTGGGAGGCGTTGGCGACGAAGTGGCGCTGGGCGTCGAAGGAAGCTTGCAGGCGGGCGAACAGGTCGTCGAGGGTGTGGCCGAGCTCGGTCAGCTCGTCCGTGGGCTCGCCGAGGTCGAGGCGCCGGTGCAGGTTTCCGGCGGAGATGACTTGGGCGGTGGCGGTGATGGCGCGCAGCGGGTGCAGGAACCGGCCGGCGACGTACCAGCCGAGCGCCAGGGCGACGGGGATCAGGATGACCAGGGCGACGGCGGATCCCGCGAGGAGCTGGGGCAGGCTGATCCCGGGCCCGGCCTCGGCGATCGCGCTCGGTGAGGGGTCGTCCTTGGGGATGGCCGCGTGGATGCTGACGAGCGGGACGTCGACCATGACGAGCACGAAGACCCCGGCGGCGTAGATGCCCGCCGCGTAGGCGAGCGCGAGCCGCTTCTGCAAGGGCCTGCTGGCGAGTCGCCGGGAGGTCATGACGGTCCGATGCGGTAGCCGCCTTCGCGGATGGTCTCGATCACGGGCGGGTCGCCGAGCTTGGCCCGCAACCGGTGCATGGTGTGCTTGACGGCGCTGCTGAAGGGGTCGGCGGCCTCGTCCCAGACGCGTTCGAGCAGTTCTTCGGCGGAGATGACCAGACCGGGCACGGCGAGCAGGCATTCGAGCAGGGCGAACTCCCTGGGGCTCAGCTCAAGACGCCGGCCGGCCCGGAACGCGGTGCGGCGGGCCGGGTCGAGGGTGATGTCCCCGCAGGCCAGGGTGGGCGGCAGCGGCGGTGTGGCGCGGCGGGCCAGGGCACGGACGCGGGCGACCAGTTCGGCGAACGCGAACGGCTTGGGCAGGTAGTCGTCAGCGCCGAGGCTGAGCCCGTGGACGCGGTCCTCGATCGTGCCGGAGGCGGTGAGCATCAGCACGCGGGTCTCACAGCGGTCGTGGGCGAGCCGCCGGCAGATCTCGTCCCCGTGGACGCCGGGCAGATCGCGGTCGAGGATCACCACGTCGTAGCGGGTGGCGGCCACCCGGTCGAGGGCGGCGGTTCCGTCCAGGACGACGTCGACCGCCATGCCCTCGCGGCGCAGCCCGGTTCCGATGGAGCGGGCGAGGACCTCGAAGTCCTCGACGACGAGGACCCTCACCGCCACCCACCGCCGGTCGTCGTGCGGTCGGGGCGATCGAACCGGCCGCCAGGTCGAGGTGCCATGCCGTCAACGATGCCAGATCCCGGGTTCCAGCCCGGTCGCAGCCGCTGCGACCGGGCTGGAACCGGGTGCGGCCTACAACCGTCGGCATGAGTTCATCAACGCCGTACCGATCCGGCCAGCGGGCCGGGCAGAACGGATTCCCCCGGTTGCTGCGCGCGGAGTGGGCCAGGTTCCGCGCCGTGTGCGGCTGGGGGCTCGCCATGGCGGCCTCCGTGCTGGTCACCGTGTCGCTCGGACTGCTGATCGCCGGGGGCGCCCGCAGCACCTGCGTGACGGGGAAAGGCGAGGGCCCCTGCCCCGCGCCCTTGGTAGGACCCGATGGTACGGCGGTCAGGGACAAGTACTTCTTCGTCCACCAGCCGCTCACCGGGAACGGCGGCATCACCGCCCGCGTGTCGGACATGACCGGGCAGATGCGGGTGCCGGACGCCGTACCCGGGGCGCGCAACGTCAAGGAGGGGGTGGTGCCGTGGGCCAAGGCCGGGCTCCTCGTCAGGCAGAGCCTCAAGCAGGGCACACCGTACGCCGCCGTCATGCTCACCGGAGATCACGGCGTGCGGATGCAGCACAACTTCACCCACGACGTGCCCGGCGGTCCGCACAACGGCCCGCAGTGGCTGCGGCTGACCAGGTCGGGCGACACCATCACCGGCTACGAGTCGGACGACGGCAAGACGTGGACCGAGGTCAGCACGGTCGAGCTGACCGGGCTGCCGGAGACGGTGGAGATCGGGCTGTTCGCCACCTCGCCAGGCGCCTTGTGGGCCACGGCCTCAGCCTTCGCCCAGGTCACCGCCACCTTCGACCAGATCGTGCTACGGGGCGCGAACGGTTCGTGGCGCCACGACGACGTCGGCGTCACCCTGGAGTCCGACGGCAGGACCCCGCATCACCCGGGCCGGGCCGTCGAGTCCGGCGACCGGCTCATCGTGACCGGGGGCGGCGACATCGGGCCCGCCACGGCGGAGGGCGGTCTGCGTGCCGACCTCACCCTCATCGGCGGGGCCCTGGGGCTGATCCCGGTGCTCGCGGTGGCGGTCACGTTCCTCACGGCGGAACATCGGCGCGGGCCGATCGGGGCCGGCTTCCCGGTCGCGCCGCATCCGGCGCGGCTGCTGGCCGTCAAGGCCGCGGTGATCGGCGCGGTCGCGTTCGTTACGGGGCTGGTGGCCTCAGGGGCCGTGGTCCCTGTCGGCATGGCGGTCTTGCGTGCCAATCAGAACCCGATTCAGCCGATCACCCTGGCCACCGAACTCCGGGTGATCGTCGGCTACGCGGCGCTGACCGCGGCCGCCGCCGTGCTGGCCGTGGGCTTCGCCGTGCTGGTCAAGCGGGGCATGGTCGCCATCGGCCTGGCCGTCGCGCTGGTGGTCGTACCCTCCCTGCTGGCGACCGCAGGACTGGTGCCGTGGCTGCTGATGATCACTCCTGCCGCCGGGTTCGCGATCACGCAGAGCGTCCCCACGTTCGCGCATGTGGACGTCAACCAGTCGCTGCTCGGTGGCTATCACCCGCTCCCGCCATGGGCAGGCTTGGCCGTGACCTGCGGATACGCCGCCCTTGCCCTCGGGGCGGCGATTGCCGTACACGGCAGGGGAGCCTCACGTCAGGTGCCGCTCGCCTGAAGGCGCAGAGACGCCGTCTCCTGGAATGAGCGGGGCATGAAAGTGATCCGGCGTATCGGGTGATAAGAGATGACCACTGAAACGTCGGAAGGCTGCGCATGACGGGGGAGACGATCGCGATGCCGGTGCCCTGGGTGGCCCGCGCGCCGGGCGCCCTGGACGAGGAGGTGTTCGCCGAGGTGTTCGACGCCCACTTCGGCGAGATCCACGCCTATGTGGCCCAGCGGCTCGGCCTGGACAACGCGGAGGACGTCGTGGCCGAGACGTTCCTGACGGCGTTCCGCAAACGCGACCGCTACGACCCGTCGCGTGCGAGTGTGCGTGCCTGGCTGTACGGCATCGCCACGAACCTCATCGGCAAGCACCGCCGCCTCGAGGCCCGCACCCTGCGCGCGCTCGGGCGTTGCGGCCCCGAGCCCGAATCCCCCGGTCACGAGGACTCGGTCGCGGTCCGCGTCAGCGCCCAGAGCCTACGTCCGGAGCTGGCCGCCGCCCTGGCGGAGCTGGACCGCCGCGACCGCGACGTCCTGCTGCTCGTCGCGCTCGCCGGGCTGAGCCACGACGAGATCGCCACCGCGCTCGGCATCCCGTACGGCACCGTCGGGTCCCGCCTGAGCCGGGCGAGGAAGAAGCTGCGCGCCCTGCTCGGGGAGGTGCTGGTCCATGGATGACCTGGAGCGCATCAGAGAGCTGTACGGCACGCGGCGGCCTGACCCGCAAGCCCAGGGCAGGGTGTGGCGGCGCGTGACGGGCAGGCGCAGGCGCAGCCGGCTGTCGTGGCTGATGATCCCGGCGGTGGCGGCGGCCGTCGCGCTGGCGTTCGTGGTGCTGCACGAGCCTCCCGTCTCCGGACGTTCCGTGCTGCTGGCGGCGGCCACCAGCGCGGCCTCCGTCCCCGGCGCCGAGGGTACGTACTGGCACATCAAGAAGGTGCGGAACGGGTCCGAGGTGACCGAGCTCTGGGTGGCCAGGGACGGCCGGGCGTGGACGTCGGACGGGGAGCGCGTCTCGCCGGTCACCGGCCGGTCGCCGTTCAGCATGGCTGGGCGTGATCTGACGTTCGAGCAGATCCAGGGCCTTCCCGCGGATCCGGCGGCGCTCAAGGAACGGGTGGCCGCGATGCTGCCCTCGAACACCCCCGGCCTGCTCGCCGACGCGCTCAGCGGTCTGCTGTGGACCAAACCGTCCCCTCCTGCGGTCCGCGCCGCCGCCTACCGCGTGCTGGCCGAGCTGCCCGAGGTGCGCTATCTGGGTGAGAGCCCTCCCGGCGAGGCGTTCTCGTACGTGCTGGCGAACGGTAACCGGCGCACGCTCGTCATCGATGCGGAGACCTCGCAGGTGCTCTCCTCCACCGACAGCGGCCCGTCGCCGCGCACCGAGCGCGTGATCGAGGCGGGCTGGACGGACCGGGGTCCCCGCTAGCACCCACCTTTCGAAACGACGACGGCGACGACGACAGCGGCGGCTGGGTTTCGCCTGCCCGAAAACAGGAGCCACGACGTGTTCTGGCGTGCCCGCACGACCTCAGGCAGGGCCATCTGCCTGAGCGACCAGTTTCCCGCGATCAAGGTGGAGGAGGTGATGCGCAGGCGGGTCACGTTCGCCGGGATGCCGCCGGTCGAGCTGGGCGCGGACGTCGACTGGACCGCGAACCCGCACGGCAACCGCTCCTGGGCCCTGAACCTGCACGCGCTGCGTTGGATGGGCCGCCTGGTCGCCGAGTTCGAACGCTCGGGCGAGCACCCGTACCTCCACCGCGCCTCCGACCTGGCCGAGCAGTGGATCCGCGAGAACCCGCGCGGCGGCGCCGGCATCAGCCCGTGGGCGTGGGCCGAGCACGCGGTCGCGTTACGCGCCCCGGCGCTCGTGTGCCTGAGCGAGCACGTCCGGACCCGTCTGCTGTGGGACAGCCTGGCCGAACACGGCGAGGTTCTGGCCGATCGCGCCCTCTACCGCGCCGGCCACAACCACGGCCTGGACCAGGACATCGCGCTGCTGGTGGTCGGCTGCCGGCTCGGCCGGGCACGCTGGCGCGACCTGGCCATCCGCAGGATGACCGCCTCCGCCGAACTGGCCATCGACGAGCAGGGGGCGCTGCGGGAGCAGGCCCCCCGCTACGGCCTGTACGTGCACCGCCGCCTCGGCGTGGCACTGCGGGCGATCGACGAGAGCGGCGCGGCGCCGCCTCAGACGTTGATCGCCCGGCGGGCGGCGCTGGAGGCGTACGTGGCGCACGCCACCCAGCCCGACGGCTTCCTCGCCCCCATCGGCGACAGCCCCGCCAGCACCCGCGCGGACGGCTTCCCGCACGAAGGGCCGGTGGTGCGGGTGTTCGACGGCGGGTACGTCTTCGGCAGGACTGCCTGGGACGACCCGCGCTCGGCCTACTACTCGATCAGGTTCGGCCCTGGCCGGCGGATGCACGGGCACGAGGACCACCTGGGCGTCACCTACAGCGCCCAGGGCCGCCGCGTCCTGGTCGAGGCCGGGTTCCACTCCTACGAGCGGACGGGGTACGTGGAGTGGACCCGTTCGCCAGAGGCACACAACGTGCCCGTTGCGGAAGGCGCCTTCCGCCCCGGCACCCCCACGCTGCTCGTCGGCTCGTCCACGGGGCCGTCACGCGAGAGCTTCGAACTGGCCGACGACGCGTACGGGCCGACCAGAACCCGGCACGTCCTGGTCAACCACGGGCCCGATCTGATGGCCGTACAGGACTCCGTCGACCGTGGGACCCTGCGCAGCCTCTGGCACTTCGCCCCCTCGCTGAAACCGGTCTCCCAGAGTGAGGGCGCGGTGGTGCTCGGGGACGGGGAGTGGCGGGTGACGCTGCTGCAGTTCCCCGGAGCGGGGCTGGCGGTGCGCCCTGGGTTGATCTCGACCGGCTACCTGCGTACCGCCGAGGTGGTGACCGTGGTGTCCCCGCCTGCGGCAGGCGTCCTCACCCTGATCGTGCCCGGCGCCGCCGACCCCCGCGTGTCGTTCTCGGGCGACGCCCTGACCGTCCACACCCCGGACGGCCCCGTCACGCTACACGCCCCATACAGCCGGAGGACGTAGGTGTCGCTGGACATCTGGACATGTCGTGCGGCACCCAGCTCATGCCGTACACGTGCCAGATCGCGCGACTCACGAGACTTGGCGCTTGATCACGAAATCCCTGCCTGGCGGGTGGGCCGCGTCGAGTCCGCGCAAATCAACTTCGTTTGGTAGTCGTGCGGATGCGGATCGTAGTCGCAATCTTGGGGCGCACACACTTGACCCCGAAACCACCCCACGGAGAGTGCATGCGCACCTCTACCCCCCGGCCAGGCCACCTCATCCGCCCCGCCACAGGAGCCGCAGTGGGAGCCGCGGCGGCCGCCGGTCTGCTGCTCGCCGCGGCCGGCCCTGCCCACGCCGCCACCACGCAGTCGTACGCCACCCCCGGCACCTACACCTTCA
Organism: Nonomuraea antimicrobica; assembly: GCF_039536965.1. NCBI lineage: Bacteria > Bacillati > Actinomycetota > Actinomycetes > Streptosporangiales > Streptosporangiaceae > Nonomuraea > Nonomuraea antimicrobica. The sequence goes on from NZ_BAAAZP010000224.1 coordinate 49,662, forward strand.
CCGTGCCCGCGGGCGTCTCCCAGGTCAGAGCGGTCCTGACCGGGGGCGGAGGAGCCGGCTCCCTCGCCTGGTTTCACCAGGTCCCCGGCAGCGGCGGCGGGGGCGGTGCCACCGCGGCCTGCACCCTGCTCGTCCGCCCCGGCGACACACTGACCGTCACGGTCGGCACCGGAGGCACGTCCCGGCATTTGCCCCGGGACATCCGCCATGGCACCCACTCGACCATCGGCCATTCCGGCGGCGGCGCGAGCGCCGAGGGCGGCCGCGGTGGCCTCAGCAACAAAAGCACCGCCGCATCCTGGGGCGGTCCCGGAGGCGGGAAGGACGCCACCTGGTGCTCCGGAACCGACGCCCGCCTGAACTTCGGCCATCCTGGCACCAACGGCCGAAGCTCCGACGCAGCGCCGGGAGGTGCTCCCGGAGCCGGCGTACACGGCGCCTGCCCCGCCGGGGCCGGGGCCGGTGGAGCTGGGATGCCCACCCACTGGACGCCGTACAGCCAGGTCGGGGTTGGCCACGAAGGCTCTGCCGTAGGAGACCAGATCGGCTTGCCCGGCGGCCAGGACGGCCTCACCCGCGGCCTTGCTGGTTCGCCGACGTTCGCGATGAGGGGGCCGTGCCGGCGGGGCCGCAGGGTCTCCTGACAACCCCACGGGCCTGCCGCCGGCTGTGGCGTAGCGGCACGTTTCAGCGCATGCGAAGCGAACTACGCGCCGCCCGGTGGGGCGTCCGTCAGCGGCGGCCGCGGAAGGTGCGGCGCAGGTCCTCGACCCACTCTCCGGGGATCTCCCACGGGATGAAGTGGCCGCCGCGGTCGTGTGCGGTGAGGTTGACGTGGTTGTACCAGGCGGCCCGGTCGCTGTCGACGAAGTGGCGGACCCGCTGCTCGGTGGTCACGCCCGGCGGGTTCTCGTACCCGACGAAGGTGATGCCGGTAGGTGCCTCCACGACCGGCCACCGGTCGTGCGATGGGGTCCACGGGTAGCGGTTGTTGTTGGCGTAGGTGCGGATCGAGGTGCCGATCGCGTTGTTCGCCCAGAAGATCATGGCGTGGGTGAGCAGGTCGTCCTTGCCGAACACGGTCTCGATGTCGCCGCCGTCGTCGCTCCAGCTCATCCAGCGCTGCAGGATCCAGGCGAGCATCCCGGCGGGGGAGTCCGACAGCCCGTACGAAAGGGTGCTCGGGTCGAGCATGTGCGCGGCGAGGTGGACGGCGAACCGTTTGTCCCGGGCCACGACCTGCGCGTGGACGTCTGCGGGCAGCCCTTCGGGGATGGGCTGGCCGCCGCTCAGGTCCCAGGCCCGGTCGCCGTTGAACAGGTCGAGCTTCAGGCCGGAGCCGATGTGGATGGCGTAAAGCTCGTCGGCGTGCTTGTGCCCGAGCTGCCCGGTGACGAGCGCGCCGACATCGCAGCCGGCGGCGGCGTACCGCTCGTGGCCGAGCGTCTCGGTCATCAGGGTGTGCCAGAGGTCGGCGACCTTCCAGAAGTTCATGTCCGGGTGGTCCGGCAACGGGGTGGAGAATCCGAACCCGGGGAACGAGGGCACGATCACGTCGAACGCCTCGTCGGGATCGCCCCCGTACGCCCCGGGGTCGGCTAGCGGGTCGACGACCTTGGACCAGTGCCAGAACGTCCAGGGCCAGCCGTGCGTGAGGATCAGCGGTGTCGGGTTGGGCCCTGCGCCGGGCCGGCGCATGAAGTGCACGGGTACGCCGTCCACCTCGACGCGGTAATGCTCGTACGCGTTGATTGACGCCTCTGCTTTGCGCCAGTCGTACTCGTCGCGCCAGTACTCGACCAGCTCCCGCAGGTAGGTGCGGTTGACGCCGTAGTAGGAATCGTCGTTGCCCGCGTCGATCGGCCAGCGGGTGAGGGCGAGCCGCTGTCGCAGATCGGCGAGCACGTCATCGGGCACTTGAATGGGCGTTGGCGTCAGGGGGAAGTCGGTCATGCTCGTCCTCGCTGCTCGTTCTGGGACTCGCCGAGTTCGGCGATGCGGCGGAGGGCGGGCAGCGCGGCGGCGATCGCGGAGCGCTCTTCGGCCGAGAGCCGCTGGAGAATCGGTGCGAGCCGGGCGACCCGGTCGGCGTAGCGAGCCGCGACGACCTCGGCACCCGCGGGCGTGATGTGCACGAGCACGGCCCGGCCGTCACGGGGGTCGGGTCGCCGCTCAACCAGACCGTCGTTCTCGAGCCGGGTCACCACCTGCGTGATGGCCGATTGGGTGACCTGCTCGGTCGCGGTGAGCTCGCCGAGCCGCATCGGACTCCGCCGGGCCAGCGTGTGCAGCACCGACAACGTGGTGAAGCTGTGTCGCTGGATCGACGGCAGCCGGATATAGAAGCCGTTGAACTCCTCGACCACCGCCGCCATCTCGCCCGGATCCAAGTCGGGCGTCCGCTTCTCCGTCACGCCGGAACTGTATCAGCAACTTATTAAAGTATCTAATATATATGGGAGTCACCCAGGCTGAGGGAGGGGATCCGCTAGGGGGAGGGCGCCGTCGTAGCAGGCGATCTCGCGTCCGACGTCGGCCATCAGGCGCATGCGCAGCGCGGGGCCGACCTCACGGAGATAGCCCGACGCTGACGTGGCGCGGTGAGCGTTGCGCCACGGTCGGATCAGACAGGAACAGTCCAGTTCGTGGTGAGCCAGGCGAGGTCTGCTTCGTGACGTTCACACGTTAGACGTTCTCGTTCAACGAGCGCCTCGGTCTTGGTCAACACCAGGGTGTACGGGCGGCCCTGCCGCCTGGTCTCGTGGCGGACGGGCAGCTCGACGAAGAACTGCCCGGTCTCGTACAGGACCTGTGAGCGGAGTTCCCGCCATGCCTTTCAAGCTTTGGCGTTGGCGGCGCGCACGATCCATCCAGTCGGTCGGCGGATCTCTTCGCCTCGGCCGCTCACTCGGCGCCGTCGACGGACTGTCCGCCGCTACCGTCGAACGGATTGGCCAGGTCACGGGCGATCTCGGGATCGCTCCAGGCCAGAGCGGTGGAGGTCCACGACCGGCGGGCCCGGGCATAAGGCAGCAGTTCCCCGGTGTCGGCTCCGGCCAGCAGATGAGCGAGGAGTTCGCGGACACACTGCGGCCGCTCGTGCTCCGGAAGCCAGGTCAGCCAGGGGAGGTCCTCGGCTAGGGCTTCTTCCGCCAGGAGCCGATTGGAGCGAGCCACGATGGTCATGGATCGGGCCAGCGTGAGGAGAGCGGCACGGGCCGCCTGGTAACGCTCGTCGCGTACCAGCCAGACGTTTTCGGCGTCTCGCCGCTCCAGGAGCACATCGGCAACGTCGAGCTCGGGGAAGACCTCGTTGCGGTCACGGGCCAGCGCGCTGAAAGGGAACGTCTTCATGAATCCAGACTACCCATCGAGTGCATCACTAATGCAACACTAATGGTGAAGAGCGCGAAGGGTAGATGTTGATGTTCGCGTTCGCAGGTCGGGTATCGACCGAGGATCTGCAGGATCCCACCACGTCCAGGCAGTGGCAGCGGGTCCCGGGCTGAGCAACTGATCGAAGGCGGCGGGGCCGATCGTGGCCGAGTTCTTCGATCTCGGTCAGTCCCGTTCGGTCGCGTCGACGGCGCGGGTGCGGACGCGTCTCTGCGGGCCGGAGGAACACCCCCGCGTGCGCGGGGACGACCGGATCCGGGACTCGTAGTAGCCGGTCGGGTGCGGAACACCCTGTCGTCACGGGGTCAGAATTCGGGATCAGGCACACAGTTCGTGATCGGACCCTGGTCCGGCGAGCAGGATGCGTTTGCGCAGGAGATCAGGGTTGGCGCGGCCGTACATCTTCGAGGTTGGCGGGGTGTTGCGCAGAAACCAGTCGGTGGCCTGCCGGGCCGTACGTGGCCGCGGACGTCAGCGCGGGCCATCGCTGCGGAACAGGCGCGCCAACACGAACCGCTGGGTGCCCGTATTCTTGACGTTGCGACTGGCGTAGCCGGATGTGACCGGCGTGGAGCGTATGAGCGACATCGACCGCCTGGGTGTCCCTCGGTTATCGAACCGGAGGAACATCATGCATTTACGGGATGAACCCGCATCAAGCGGCGCAGGTGGTCGGAGGCGATCCGCAGCGTGGGGTCGTCGCGTGACGGCGGCGTCGGCACCGAGCGGTGTGTTCTCGCCGATCTCCGCTGGTGTGGTTTCGGCACTGGTCGGGTTCACGAGCGCCTTCGTGGTTGTCCTGGCCGGCCTCGCCGCCGTGGGCGCGGATCCGGACCAGGCATCGAGCGGGTTGCTCGCGGTGAGCGTCACCATGGGCCTGTCTTGCGTCCTGCTCGCATGGTGGACCCGGATGCCGATCACCGTTGCCTGGTCGACGCCTGGTGCGGCGCTGCTCGCCACGACCGGGGCAGTAGAGGGAGGGTGGCCCGCCGCGGTCGGCGCGTTCCTCATCACCGGCGCGCTGATCGTGCTCACCGGCCTCGTGCCGCTGCTCGGCGCGCTCATTGCCCGCATCCCCGCCTCGGTAGCCCAGGCGATGCTCGCCGGTGTGCTGCTCCAACTCTGTCTCGGACCGATCACCGGGCTGGCGACGAACCCGCTCCAGGTCGCGCCGGTCGTAGCCGTCTGGCTCCTCGCCACGCGGTTCCTGCCACGCTGGGCAGCCCCCTTCGCTTTCCTGACCGCCGCGATCGTCATCGGCGTCCACGTCGCAACCTCGGGGACCGCGATCGACCTCGCGACGCTCACGCCGCGGGTGGAGATCACGACGCCCGTCTTCACGCTCGCCGGAGTGATCGGCATCGCTCTGCCGCTCTATCTCGTGACGATGGCCTCGCAGAACGTCCCCGGGGTCGCCGTCATGAAGGGTCTCGGTTACGAGGTGCCATGGCGGAGATCGATGCTCGTGACCGGCGTCGGCACCGTCCTCGGCGCGCCGGCCGGCGGGCATGCGATCAACCTGGCCGCCATCAGCGCGGCCCTCGCGGCCGGACCGGAGGCAGGCGAAGATCGCTCACGGCGTTGGATCGCGAGCGTGACCGCGGGCATCGTCCTTGTCGGGCTCGGCATCGCCTCTTCGGCATTCGGCGCCCTCGTGTCCCTGGCCCCGGCCGGGGTCATCGCCGCTGTGGCGGGACTCGCCCTACTCGCCACATTCACCGCCTCCCTGAAGGCGGCGATCTCAGAGCCGGACGAGCAGATACCCGCCGTCGTCACCTTCGTGACCGCCGCGTCCGGCATCGCGATCGCCGGGGTGAGCGCCGCCTTCTGGGCACTCATCGCCGGACTCGTTGTCCGGTTCGTCCTCCGACGCGGAAGGCGGCCGGCCTGACGATCCGCGCGGCGGCGCCTCTGCCACAGCTCACGAGTCTGCCGCAGCTCACGAGCTCGGTGAATCTGATCACCTGTTCCCTGACCTGCTCCTCCCCAGCGGCGGACCAGACGTTCTGGCGAATCCGTGCGGAGGCGCGCGTGCGCCTGCCCAGGCGGCCTCGACGCTGCCACACGGGCGAATAGGGCTGCGCTTGTTGAGCCTGCCCGGGGCGCGCCCGGTAGGTGTGACGGGAGACCGTCACCTTCTCGATTCGGAAGAACGGCTCAACCCGTCGGCTGCGAGAGTGGCGGACGCTCAAGCGGCAAGGTTGGCGACTATGCGCCGGGTAGCCGCCTGCTCCGACGTTTCCGTCAATTTGGGCAAGTGCGACTGAATGCCTCAATATGTGCCAATCTGGTAGAGGATGGATCATCGCGGTGTCCGCCGTACCACGGCGGAACTCGCTACTCCGGAAGGAACCCGATGCGCGTCCTCACCCTCCTGGCCGTGGGCACCTCTCTCTTATTCGCCGCCCCATCGACTGCGCAGGCCACCACTGGCTCGTCCGCCGACCTGGCCTCGGTTGCGAGCGCTCAGGGCGTGGCCGCCGCCTGGCCCTCCTGCGTAAAAGCCAGCCGTACCAAGCTGAACAACAGCGGATGGTCTGACCCCAAGTGGCAGGTCTCGGTCTCCAACAGGTGCGCCAGGGGAATCAAGTACGCGATCGTACGCGACCGGCAGTCCGACTTCGGCTACGTGGCGGTCGCCTCCGGTAAGAGCCACGGCCGCAACATCGGCAAGTACTCCTTCGGGCACAGCGCCTCCGAGCCCGACGGCGTGAAGATCTATTACCGGGGCACCCGCTACACGAAGCGCTTCTGACGTCGGAGCCCGGTGCCGATGCCGTCGCAGTCACCGCCGCCCAGTTCCGTGAGGTGATCGAACGCCTGGTCGTGAGTTTCCCGCCCCGGCTGAACATAGCTGCTACCAGGGGTAATGCCCCGAATGACAGGCCAGCCGCAAGTACTGGCGATTGACGCGATCCAATGACCACGAGTCTGGACATTCGGCAGATTCGCTCGGGCGCGCACGGGTAGGCTGCCACAACTTGGCTGCAGACGAGGGAGCATGGTGGCCGCGCAGACACAACCGGGACGTCTGATCAGCGGGCGGTACCTGCTGGAGTCCATTCTGGGAGGCGGGGGCTTCGGACGGGTCTGGAAGGCTCACGACGAATCTCTCGACGTGGATGTGGCGGTGAAGGAAGTCTGGCTCCCGTCGGCCACCTCTGACGAGGAGCATACGCAGCGGCTGCGACGCGCCGAGCGCGAGGCGCGCAGCGCTGCCCGGCTGCGGTCGCATCCGCACATCGTCACCGTTCACGACGTGGTGGTCGAGGATCAGGCGCCGTGGATCGTCATGGAACTCGTCGACGGCGGTACCCTCGCCGAGCAGATCCTCCAGGATGGTCCCATGACGGCCGACGCCGTCGCACTGGCCGCCAAGGGGCTGCTCGACGCCCTCAGCACGGCGCACGCGTCCGGCATCGTACACAGGGACGTGAAACCGGCGAACGTGATGATCGCCCGGGGTGGCCGCGTGCTCCTCACCGACTTCGGGATCGCTGTGCAACAGGGCGACACCGCCCTCACGATGAGCGGTGGGCTGATGGGCTCGCTCGAGTACATCGCGCCGGAACGGTTCAACGGCGTGGACAGCGGCGGTGCGGGCGATCTGTACTCGCTCGGAGTGACGCTGTATCAAGCGTTGGAGGGAGTGTCCCCGTTCCGCCGGGACACCCCGACAGAGACGCTCACTGCTGTGCTGTTGGGGGAAGCGCCCGTTCCCCGCGAGGCCGGCGGGCTCGAGACGCTGATCACCCGGCTGCTGGACAAGGACCCGGCCAACCGTCCCACCGCCGCCGAGGCCCTGGCCATGATTGATGCCCTTGAGCCGCCCCAGGTGCCGAACAGCCCTGTGGCATCGGCCGTGCCGCCGCAGCAGTCCTTCCCGGAGCCCGGCCCCGGCACCGGCCCGGCGTCATCATCACCGCTTGCCCCAGCCGGTTCCGCAGCCCGCACCGAGAACGTCCCTCCTCCGCCACCGCCCACGTTGCAGGAGCAGGTGCCCGCCTTCGACGACCGGTCACGGTCCGGTTCTGGCGTGCTGCGGAATCGTAAGCTGCTCATCACAGGTGGCGCAGTGTTGGCTGTGGCGGTTGCCACGATCGCCATCGTCGTGGCCACATCAGGAGATGGAACTCAGGCCCCGCAGGCCGGCTCATCCGGCACGGCCGCAGACCACACGGCACCCGCTGCGGAGCAGCCCGGCGCGAAAGGGCAGGGGATGCCGCCGGGGTGCGAGAACCAGACCGACGTCATGGACAGGTGGACCCAGGTCCCGGTCAGCGGTACGGTGCCGCTTCCGCCGACCGAGAACGTCCTGACCGAGATCGTGGACCTGCAGAAGGCCAATCTGGCCAAGGCGGTTCGTCCGGCGCTCAAGACCGCGCTTCAGAACGACATCGACACTGCCGAGAAGGCCCTCAAGGCGCTTCGTGCCGATGACTCCGAGACGTATCGGCAGGCCGTGACGAAGGACAAGCTTGAGCACCTGACCGAGATCTCCGACGCCTGCTTCTTCAACAATCTCGGTCCGTCGCAGTCGCCGAGTTGACCGTGAGTTCGAGACATCAGCAGCACAGGCAGCGCGTGATCGTCGCGGGACCTCCGCCTCAGCCCCGTCGGAGCTCAACCCAGGCAACGTCAACCCGCAGTTCCCGCACTGCCACCATCGTGAAGATCACCAACAGCATCCAGGGAAATCGTCAGAGCCAAATCGCGTAGCCCCATCACGTGGCCGGAGGCCGCAGGCCGAGCCACTGCTCGGCGTCCCAGGCATGGAACCGCTCGACCTCGGCGAACCCCAGCTTTGCCGCGAGGCGCATCGAGCCGACGTTGGCGCTCTGGGTGGTGAGCAGCACCGGCTCGCCGGGAAGGACGCCGTCAAACCAGTCGAGTGCCGCCGCGCACGCCTCGGCGGCGTACCCTTGCCCCCAGACCTTCGGCAGGAACAGGTAACCGAGATCGGCCTTCCCCGCAGCAGCCGGGCGACGGTGCCCGGCGGCTCTCCTGAGCAGGATCTGGCCGATCATCGCCCCGTCGAGCTCGACGACGAAGCTCCCGGGCCATCGCTCGGGCACCTCGGGCATCTCACGCTCGAGCTCGTCACGCGGGCGGGGACCGCCGAGGTAGGTGTGCACCTCTGGCGAGGCGAGCAACTCGATGAACGTTGTACGGTCCCGCGCCTCGGGCTCACGGAGCACCAGCCGCTCGGTCCGGATCAGCTCAGGCGGCCAAGCCACATGTCCCAGATCTGACATGCGCGCAGGCTAACAACTTCTGGACGTCGTTGCGTGTCAGTTCGCCGCGCGGCCCTGGAAGCCGGCGCCGACCCGGCGCTCGTCGCAAGTTGGATGAGTGAGGAACAAGGTCGACAGACTGAGCTGCAACACAGGCTCACGCGGCTCCCCGTTGCCCCGGCCCGTCTCGTCGACTGCGACAGCCTGGCAGCGTCTCTGCGCGGCCTGGGGAGTCTCGTCGATGTTCTGAGGAGAGCCGACCCAACTCGCAAAGCCAAGATCTATGCGAGCCTCAACCTGGAGCCGGTCTACCACCCCTCACAACACAAAGTCCTGGTCGCTGTCTCCAGCAACCAGGACCATTTGGGGTACCGATCTGTGTCCGAGGGGCGACACAGCCGATACGTACATGCCGTTCAGCGCCTCCACCACCCTCGTTCTCCCAGGTCGGGAGGTGTGAGCGCATGGAGCCGAACATGGAGGTCGTGCGCCGCATCCAGCGTACGACGATCACAGGGGTTCTCGTTCTCGCGGGCATCGCGGCGGTCGTGTCGTTCCGTCACATGCACGATCTCTGCCTTCGTCACGGTGAGGATCACTTGGCGGCGGTCCTCATCCCGCTCGCGGTGGACGGCGCAATCGTCGTCGCCTCGATGTCAATCCTGCTGGCCAACCAGCAGGGTTCGCGTGGAGGTTTGCTTGCTTGGGCCATGCTGCTGGTTGGGAGCCTGGCCAGCCTCGGGGCCAACATCGCTGTGGCTGAGCCCAGCTTGGTCGGTCGCATCATTGCGGCGTGGCCGAGTGCTGCTCTGATCGGTAGTTATGAGCTCTTGATGGCGCAGGTCCGCCGGGGCTCTGCCTCGGGGCCTGCTGTCGTGCAGGGTGAGGTACCGGAGGGTCGGGAACCTGTCGGCGATGATGACCGCGATTCGTCGCGGCAGACGATTTCTCATGAGTGGGAGACGGAAGATCTTCGTCGAACGGCTTGGCAGTGGGCTCTGGCGAATCGTCTTCCTGATGGGGCGCTTCCGTCGGGCAGAGTGATCGCTGAGCAGTTCGCGCGGAGTGCTCGGTGGGGGCGTTGGATCAAGCGAAGAGGTCTTGAGGAAAGCTCGTGAAGCAGGAGCATTTTCCTGCTGCATGAGGTAGTGAGCTGCCTGGGGCTCCATCGAGCTGCCGGGTGACGCCCTTGGGCTGTCCCTGCAGAACATCCCGCATGCATGGGGCCGATGCCGCACGTGGGACACGCGCTTGGTGATCCTGGGGAACGTCCTCGCCTGCGGGGCCGATGTCGATCCCCACTTCGCCTCGCTGATCGACGAGGGAACACCTACGCCTGTGCGAAGCCGACACCTACAGCGCGTCAGTCCTCGGCGTCCTGGGGAACATCCCCGCCTGCGCCGGGCCGACCCCGTGGTGTTCTGGGCGAGCTCGTACTGCGGCGGAATACCCCCGCCTGCGCGGGGCCGACGCGGCCAGATCCATCACCAGCACGTAGACCGCCGGAACACCCCCCGCCTGCCCGGGGCCGACACAGCGATGTCAGCCGTCGTCCCCCGCTGACCGGAACACCTCCGCCTGCGCGGGGCCGACCGGCGCATGCGCCGACGTTCTGCCGGGCCCATGGGAACACCCCCGCCTGCGCGGGGCCGACGCCCCGCCCGGGGAGAAGCTGCCCGAGATCCGCGGAACACCCCCCGCCTGCGTGGGGCCGACCCAGAGGGGGATGCCCGGATAGGGAGGTGGTTCGGAACACCCCCGCCTGCGCGGGGCCGACGTCACCGGGTACGGCGGCACGTACGGCAGCGGCGGAATACCCCCGCCTGCGCGGGGCCGACGCGCTCTCGTGCTAGGTCTTCCATCCAATCCAAGGAACACCCCCGCCTGCGCAGGGCCGACGCCGGGCTGTTCCTCCTGGGCGTCTTCCGGCGCGGAACACCCCCGCCTGCGCGGGGCCGACAACTCGTCCAGGCCCAGCACCCGACGCGCGCGGGGAACACCCCCGCCTGCGCAGGGCCGACCACATGGCCGTAAATCACCGTATATCGGTGAAGGGAACACCCCCGCCTGCGCGGGGCCGACGTGAAGGTGGTGGCGCAGGAGGTGCTGGCCTGCGGAACACCCCCGCCTGCGCGGGGCCGACTTGCGGAGGGCATCACGGATGCGGCCCTGGAGAGGAATACCCCCGCCTGCGCGGGGCCGACGCGTACAAGGTCGAGACCGACAAGGACCTGCCGGGAACACCCCCGCCTGCGCGGGGCCGACCTCAACATCCACGGGACGGTCATCTCGCCCGTCGGAACACCCCCGCCTGCGCGGGGCCGACCCGTGCCCGCCTCCGAACACGTACGGCGTGCCCGGAACACCCCCGCCTGCGCGGGGCCGACCAGCCGGCCACATGCAGGACACCCCAGCCGACCGGAACACCCCCGCCTGCGCGGGGCCGACGCGTCGAGCACGATCGAGGCCGCGGGAAGGCGCGGAACACCCCCGCCTGCGCGGGGCCGACCCCACCCCGGGGCCACGGTGAGGAGAACCGATGGGAACACCCCCGCCTGCGCGGGGCCGACGTGTCGCCCCCCTCCCTCCTGATGCCGACCAGCGGAACACCCCCGCCTGCGCGGGGCCGACAGGCCCCAGGTCCCGAGCGCGACGGGAAAGCCCGGAACACCCCCGCCTGCGCGGGGCCGACGTAGTTGGGGCCCTTGTGCACCATCACGCCCCAGGAACACCCCCCGCCTGCGCGGGGCCGACCGAGATCGACCTGCTCAGCCTTCCACTCGACGAGGAACACCCCCGCCTGCGCGGGGCCGACCCCCACCACCGCCTTGGCCGTGTCCCGTACGGCGGAACACCCCCGCCTGCGCGGGGCCGACTCCGGGCTTCCGGGGTTGTTCAGGGCCAGCGCGGGAACACCCCCGCCTGCGCGGGGCCGACCGCCGCAGGCGCGGCTCGTGATCCTCGATCACCGGAACACCCCCGCCTGCGCGGGGCCGACCTGGGGAGGCCGGACGGCGCGGTGCCGTTGGGCGGAACACCCCCGCCTGCGCGGGGCCGACACGAGGCTCTTCTCGAAGTCGCGCGCGATCTGCGGAACACCCCCGCCTGCGCGGGGCCGACCTCCATCACCGGCCCCCGCGCTTGCGTGCGGGCGGAACACCCCCGCCTGCGCGGGGCCGACTCGCACATGATCACACGGCGCGTGCCGCCGCAAGGAACACCCCCGCCTGCGCGGGGCCGACTTGCCCGGCCCTTCGCTTGTCTAGCGGGTGCCCGGAACACCCCCGCCTGCGCGGGGCCGACTACACCACCATCACGACCGCGAGGTTCGCGGCCGGAACACCCCCGCCTGCGCGGGGCCGACGGGTCGGCGGGATCCTTCTTCGACTTGCCCTGCGGAACACCCCTGCCTGCGCGGGGCCGACACCTACACCGGGTGCAAGATCACGTCCTGGGAGGGAACACCCCCGCCTGCGCGGGGCCGACGCGAGCAGGAACCGCCACCCGGCCAGGTCGCGCGGAACACCCCCGCCTGCGCGGGGCCGACGGTTCGGCGCCGGGGTGTTCCTGGGGGCGATCGGGAACACCCCCGCCTGCGCGGGGCCGACGATCACGCCCAAGAGGCCCGCGAGTCGGACGGCGGAACACCCCCGCCTGCGCGGGGCCGACGCGGCCTCGACCCCGGCCAGGCCCTCGATCACCGGAACACCCCCGCCTGCGTGGGGCCGACTTCAGGCCCTCGGCCTGCAGCACCTGGGCGGCCGGAACACCCCCGCCTGCGCGGGGCCGACGTCTTCCACTCCCCCTCGATCAGCCGTACCCGGGGAACACCCCCGCCTGCGCGGGGCCGACGACCCGACCGCAGACCCGGAGCTGCACGAACAGGGAACACCCCCGCCTGCGCGGGGCCGACCCCGCGTTCCTGGACGAGATCCACATGGCTGGGGGAACACCCCCGCCTGCGCGGGGCCGACGCAGATGTCACGATCGCCGCGACCACGGGAGGCGGAACACCCCCGCCTGCGCGGGGCCGACAACGCCATCAACACCGCGGCCCGCAGGGGTCATGGAACACCCCCGCCTGCGCGGGGCCGACGTGCCGCCGGACTCGGCGGTCCAGAGCAGCCGGGGAACACCCCCGCCTGCGCGGGGCCGACCCGCCCCTCGGAGGGGGCGGGTCCGCTCGCTGGGGAACACCCCCGCCTGCGCGGGGCCGACGCCACGCCCCGGAAGGATGCGGCCTGGTCGATCGGAACACCCCCGCCTGCGCGGGGCCGACTCTCGTGGTGCTACGACCACACGTTCGTACGGCGGAACACCCCCGCCTGCGCGGGGCCGACACCGAGTCCACGCGCGTCCTGTCCGACGACGACGGAACACCCCCGCCTGCGCGGGGCCGACGACGGGCCACACGCTGGCCTGCCCTGAGGACGCGGAACACCCCCGCCTGCGCGGGGCCGACCCGTCCGACCCCGCCTGACTCGGGTGGGCAGGCGGAACACCCCCGCCTGCGCGGGGCCGACGGCCGCGCCTTCATGTGCCTGTCGTTGCGGCCCGGAACACCCCCGCCTGCGCGGGGCCGACTCGCGCAAGACCATCGCACGCTCCACCACGGACGGAACACCCCCGCCTGCGCGGGGCCGACCTCGTCCGCGTCCGCGAACAGGCTCTCGATCACGGAACACCCCCGCCTGCGCGGGGCCGACGCTCATGCCACCGCTCCGGTCATGAGACGCTCAGGAACACTCCCGCCTGCGCGGGGCCGACCACCGCACCAGCCCGGCGTCCGCCGACGTGTGCGGAACACCCCCGCCTGCGCGGGGCCGACCACATATGCGCCATTGTTCGCAATGCGCGGCTAGGAACACCCCCGCCTGCGCGGGGCCGACGTATACCAGCTCAGCAGCTCGATGCCGGGGGGCGGAACACCCCCGCCTGCGCGGGGCCGACCCCGGGGAAGCCGCTCTTCGCAAGGTGGCACGCGGAACACCCCCGCCTGCGCGGGGCCGACACGGCGGTGCAGCGCGGCAGCCGGGTCTCGATCGGAACACCCCCGCCTGCGCGGGGCCGACCTCGGCCGCCCGCCGCTCGCCGTCCTCGACCCAGGAACACCCCCGCCTGCGCGGGGCCGACGCTTGTTCACCTGCGGGTTTACCAGCGGGGCACGGCGTTTTCCTTCGGTTGCGAATCGGTGGGCTCCTGCATGTCCTGCCTTCGTCTTCTCTTCAGTTTGTTCTTGCCGCTAACACTATGGAGAAGGAGAACGATACCGAAGATGTGTCGTGCAGCTCTGTTTTGTCGGTGGCGGTAGCTAGGGTGCGGAGTCGATGGGAGGAGGTGTGATGAGGTGGCATGACGCGCTTGGTTACGACCCGGTTGTGATGCGACAGCTTGGTGCGCTTTGGGGTAAATCGCGCCAAAAGGCAGGCGGCAGGACAAATCTTCTTCTTTCGCATCTGCTGGACACTGCGGCCGTGGCAGAGCAAGTATGGGATAACTATCTCGCGCCCTCCACAAAACGGATGCTGAACACCATTTCGCGGGACCGAGGCAGGCTGTTTTTCGCGTGGTTGTGTGGGGTGCACGATTGCGGCAAGGCGACTCCGGCGTTCCAGAGGGTGGACTCTGAGGGGGCGGACGCGGTCCGTCGGGCGGGGCTGAGTTGGATTGAGCCGGAGGTGCAGAGGGCTCGGTGGCGGCATGACAAGGCTGGCGGGACGCTTTTGCTGCGTCTGCTGAAGGAGGCCGGCTGGGAGTCCGAGCAGATCGCCTGGTTGTGGCCCTTGGTCGCTGGTCATCACGGGACTGTGCCGTCGAAGGGGGCGTTGCTGGGGCCGCGGACTGGGCGGGGCGAGCCTCAGGGGAAGGGCCGGGCTTGGGCGCGGGTACAGGCGGCGTTGGTAGAGGTGTTCACGAAGCTGGTCGGGTTCTCGGATCTCGCCGACGTGCAGCCTCAGCGGGTGCCCAGCCGGGCGGTGCAGTTGCAGCTCAGCGGCTTGGTGGTGATGGCCGACTGGATTGCCAGCGACGAACGTCACTTCCCCGGCGTCGATGACCTGGTCGATGTGACCATGCAGGGGGCTCAGGACCGCGCGGATAAGGCATGGAAGCGCCTTGGCCTGAGGGGTGGCTGGGGGCGACTGGATGACCCTCCGCTGGGGGCCTTCGCGGGTCGGTTCGGTCAAACGCCTCGCCCGTCACAGGAACTCGTGCTGGACATGGCGCGTCGGATGCCGGAGCCGGGGTTGCTGATCGTCGAGGCACCGATGGGGGAGGGCAAGACCAAGGCGGCGTTGGGTGCGGCGGAGGTGCTGGCCGCTCGGTTCGGTGCCGACGGCGTGTTCGTGGGCATGCCGACACAGGCGACGAGCGACCCGATGTTCAGTCAGGTTCGCGCCTGGTTGGACAAGGTCGATCCTGAGCTGGCCGGGCAGGTGGCGCTGCTGCACGGCAAGCGGATGTTCAACAAGGAGTGGCAGAGCTTGCTGGACGGGTCGGATGCCGATCCCGACAGTTTCTACGGTGGCGTTGAGGAAGACGACGTGTATGGGCTGGCCGATTCGCTGTTCGGCGGCGAGGGGATGGCGGAGCGGCAGGCGCCGGCGGAGTGGTTCCTGGGGCGTAAGCGTGGGCTGCTCAGCCCGTTCGTGGTTGGCACGATCGATCAGTTGCTGTTCGCGGCGACGCGAACGAAGCACGTGATGCTGCGCGCCGCCGGGCTGATGGGCAAGGTCGTGGTTCTGGACGAGGTGCACGCCGCCGACGTGTACATGTCGCAGTTTTTGCTGGAGGGGCTGCGCTGGCTGGGGCAGGCACGGGTGCCGGTCGTGTTGCTGTCGGCCACGTTGCCTCCCGCCCAGCGCCGCGCCTTCGTCGCGGCTTATCTGGCTGGTGCGGCTTCGGCGGAGACGTTCGACGTCGCGGACTTGCCGCAGCCGCAGAGATATCCCAACGTCACCGCGGCGTGCCTGGTCGACGGTCGGGCGGTCTATGACGTGGATGACGCGGGGCAGTGGCGGCCGGACCTGGACGTTACGGTGACCATTCTGCCGGAGATCCCCGGTGCGGGCACAGTCGGGGAAGAGAGCGGACAGGCTGAGAACGACCTCGCCGAGCTGCTGCAGGACCGGCTGTCTCAGGGCGGGTGTGCGCTGGTGATCCGCAACACCGTGCCTCGGGCGCAGCGTGCCTACCAGGTGCTGCGCGAGCGGTTCGGTGACGGCGACGTACGGCTGCTGCACGGGCGGATGACCGCGCATGATCGCGCAGGGGGTACTGAGGAATGCCTGCGATTGCTGGGCCCACCGGGCAAGGACGGGACAAGTCGGCCGGAACGGCTGATCCTGGTCGCGACACAGTTGGCCGAGCAGTCTTTCGACGTGGACGCGGACGTGCTCATCACGGACCTGACTGTGATTGACCTGCTGCTGCAACGGATCGGGCGGATGCACCGCCACGACGGGGTCGCTCGGCCGTCACGAGTCCGTCGGCCGGAGGTGATCGTCACCGGGTTCTCGCCGCGCGGTGAGATGGCGCCGTGGATATTGTCGGCGAGCGAGACCATCTATCGCCGTTACCTGTTGTTGCGCACTGCCGCGATGGTCTGCGCCGCAGATGGTGGTCGCTGGTCGGTGCCGAGTGACGTCCCACGCCTGGTCGAGCGCGTGTACGGCGAGGCAACGGACGTGGTCCCGCCCGCCTGGAGCGCGGACGAGCAGCAGGCCCGCCAGGAATGGCTGACCCGGCAGGAAGGGCGGGCCCGGAGCGCGGAGGACTTCCTGCTCACCCGCGCCGGCGAGCACACGAATGAGACGCTGGAGGGCCTCCATCGCGGCGCGGCTCCGGGCAGTCTGGCTGAGCACAATCTGGAGGCTGTGGTCCGGGATGGGGATCGCAGTGTGGAGGTGATCCTCGTTCGCGAGGATCAGAGGGGCTACCACACGCTGGCAGGCCGCTGGCTGGGCGTGAACGGCGAAGCGCTGTCGGACGACGTGGTGGAGGAGGTGCTCGGCGCGACCGTACGGCTGCCGTCCAAGCTGACGGAGTCGGCCGAGCGCGACCTGGCGCCGCTGGACGGCTGGCGCAGCCACCCGTGGCTGAAACACAGCAGGGCGCTGAAGTTGCCAGCCAGCACCCCCGCCACCCTGGGCGAATATCAGGTGTCGTACGACGAGAAGCTCGGGCTGACAGTGGACGGCGGCCCGCGGTATCCATCGCGGAGACGCACATGAGCCCCGCGCGGCCGGACGGTCGCAGACAGTGCTGCGATAAAGAGAACCGCCCGGCTCGCGCAAGGTTGGATCCCCGCATGGCGGGGCCGACGTATGCCCGAAACACGACTACGGGCCATCCCCGCGCCACCGCTGGCGCAAGGCCGACCCACCCCACTTTAGGGATTCTCCGGACGCGGTGACGTTCGGTATGGCACGCTCCAAACCGCAACCTCTAAACAAGACTAGTTAGAGGAGCTCTCGATGTTCGGCTTCGACCTGGTCGACTCCCCGTGGCTACTTCCCCGGCCACGGGGCGAGACCGCCGCACAGCCCCGCTCTCTGCGGGAGACACTGCTCCACGCCGACCAGTTCGACGCGCTGGAAGTCGAGGTCTCCACGCATACTCCCGCCCTGTTGCGCCAGGTCCTTCTGCCCGTCGTCATGCATGCCCTCAGACAACCTGTGGACCGCAAAGAGTGGGCTCGCCGGTTCGCCAACGGGCGTTTCACCGAATCCGAGCAAGAGACGCTCAACGCCTATCTGGACGAGCACCGGCCCCGCTTCGACCTGTTCAGCACGGAGGCGCCGTTCGCCCAGGCAGCCGGACTGCACACGGCGAAGGACGAGACGAAAGGGTCGGCGTTGTTGGTCGCCAGCCAAGCGTCCGGGAACAACGTGCCGCTGTTCTCGACCCGTACCGAAGGCGACCCGCTGCCGTTGACCCCAGCAGAGGCGGCCCACTGGCTGCTGCACACGCACTGCTGGGACACCGCAGGCATCAAGTCGGGCGCGGCCGACGACACTATGGCCAAAGCGGGCAAAACCACCGGGAACGTCACGGGGCCTCTTGGGGCGCTGGGTGTGATCGTTCCGATGGGACGCACCTTGTTCGAGACGTTGATGCTCAACATCCCGATCGGACGCCAACCCGCCGACGACCTCCCTCAGTGGCAACGCTCTCCCACGACCGGGCAGTGGTCACCTCGACGCGCCACCGGTCTGCTCGACCTCTGGACCTGGCAGGCGCGGCGAATCCGTCTGATCCCAGAGGAAACCGAGCATGGCCTACGGGTCAGCAGGGTCGTGCTGTGCGCAGGGGACCGGCTGCAGGCCGTTCCGGAATGGGAGCCGCACACGGCCTGGACCTTCGCCAAGGAGGCCAAGAGCCCCACGGGCACAGTGCGTCGGCCGCGACGGCACGTACCGGGCAAGGCCGCCTGGCGTGGGATGGAGGCGCTGCTGGCCGCGGAGCGGCAGGACGGCGACGGCGGTGTGGAGACCTCGGTGCTGCTGAGCCAGCTCGCCGACCTTCAGGCCGACGACGCTCTTCCCTTCGACTACCCGCTGCAGGTACAGACGATCGGCATCGTCTACGGCACACAGTCCGCGGTCGTGGAGGACGTGCTGTTCGACTCGATCCCGCTGCCGATCACCGGGCTACGCGCCGAGAGTGACACCTACACCACCTTGGTCGGGGTGACCGAGCAGGCCGAAGACCTGGCGCAGGCGGTGAACGGCCTGTCCGCCGACCTGCGGCGAGCGCGAGGAGCCGATCCGATCCCCTGGAACAAGGGGCAGCGTCCCGGGGAGTTCGTGCTGCACGCCCTCGACCCGCTGGTGCGGCGCTTCCTGGTCGGGGTACGCGCCAGTGCGGATGATCCCGACCTGTTGGAGCGGGGACGTACCGCCTGGGAGAAGCTCGCCTACCGGCATACCCAGGACGTGGCGGACAAGCTGCTGGCCACGGCCACCGGGAGTGAGTTCGCCGGGCGGGTGGTGAAGAAGGACAAGACGGAGTACGTCTACCGGCTGGCCTCCGCCGAGGAGAACTTCCGCCAGCGGCTACGCGCCGCACTGCCCCGCTGGGCTCAGTCCGTACGCGATGATCCGGACGCCGCGCCCGAGGAACTCCCTGCCTGACAGGCACCCCAGCCAGCCTGAACACGAGGACCCCCATGACCTCTGCCAACGATCGCATCACCCGGTACTGGACCCGTTACGTGGCCGCCGACGGCACCTGGCGTCGCGAACAGGGCCCGCCGCCGGGGGAGGACCTGGCCGCCTTCCGCGCCGGACTGGGCCGCCCTGCCGGTACGGTGCCGGCTCTGTGGCCGTTCTACACCTCGCCCATCGACGACCGGCTCACCCGCCAGGGCAAAGTCTCGCCCGAACTGGCGGCCGAGCATGCCGCGCTCGCCCTGTTCGGGCTGCACCAGCAGTCCCGTCCCGACCCCATGCACCGCCCCGAGATCCGGCTCGGCCAGGCGCTGCGGCGCCTGCACAAGCAGTCGGAGCACGACAAGGGGTTCACCCGGGAGGCGGTGGACCGGCGGGTCAACGCCGCCGCGTCGGCCACCCAGGTCTCCGCCTTCCTCACCCACCTGCGCGGCCTGATCTCCCTGCTGCGGACCCTGGGCGTGCCGCTGGACTACGACCGGCTGCTGCGTGACATCCGCGACTGGCAACGCCCCGACACCCGGCAACTGGCTCGCCGCCGGCTGGGACTCGACTACTACGGCTGGCAGCCAACACAGAAGGCACCCCCCGAATCCGCGCCCAACCCCAAGTAACGTCCCCTGGAGCTCTCATGGCCAAGCGCCTGTACGTCGACGTGCATATCATTCAGACCGTCCCGCCTGCGAACCTGAACCGAGACGATCAGGGAAACCCGAAGGAGGCGTACTTTGGCGGGCACCGTCGAGCCCGGGTGTCGTCACAGGCGTGGAAGCGCGCCACCCGTTCCCGCTTCGCCGAGCACACCCCATCGCAGGATCACGCGACCCGGACCAAGCGCATCGCCGCCGAACTGAGCGAGCGTCTCGCTGGCCGTACCGGTCTGGAGAGCGAGCAGGCCACCCGCCTGGCCACCGCACTGCTGCAGCCGCTCGGCATCAAGCCCGGCAAGAAGGCCGGCGACACCGCCTACCTGCTGTTCTTCGGCTACCGCCAGCTCGAGGACATCATCGACCTGGTCGCCGACCAGGCCACCGACCTGACCGCCCTGGAAGACGAGGAACTGGCCAAGGCCGTCAAAGACCTCCCAGTCGCCGAGAAACTCCAGCAGGGCCATCCGATGGACGTGGCGATGTTCGGACGCATGGTCGCCGACATCCCCGCCCTCAACGTCGACGCCGCCGTCCAGGTCGCGCACGCGCTGTCCACCCACGCCGTGGACCTGGAGTTCGACTACTACACCGCCGTCGACGACGAGAACCTCAAGGAGGAGACCGGCGCCGGCATGATCGGCCAGATCGGCTTCAACTCCGCCACCCTGTACCGGTACGCCGCCGTCAACGTCCCTCAACTGATCTCCAACCTCGGCGACGGCGACGCCGCGCTGGCCGCGGTCGACGCCTTCATCGAGCACTTCGCCCGCTCCATCCCCTCCGGGCACCAGAACTCCTTCGCCCACCGCACCCTTCCCAGCCTGCTCGCGGTCGTCGTACGCGAAGACCAGCCGGTCAACCTCGTCTCCGCTTTCGAAAAGCCGCTCCAGCCCGAAGAGGAGGGTGAGGGCCTGGCCGCCGACTCGGCCGTCCGCCTGGCAGTGGAACACGACCGCGCCGTCCGGCAATGGGGCGACACGCCCGCGTACGTCGCCGTCTGCCACACCTTCGACCCCGACCGGCACACCGGCGAACGCCTGACCACGATCCTCGGCCCCAACACGCCCTTCCCCACTCTGATCGCCGACCTGCGCGCCAGGCTGGCCGAGAAGATCGAGCAGACCCGATGACCGGCCCTGCGGCCACGCTGGTCCTGCGCCTGGCCGGCCCGCTGCAGTCCTGGGGCGACCGGAGTGTCTTCAACCGGCGCGAGACCCGTCCCGAACCCACCAAATCCGGCGTCCTCGGCCTGCTCGCCGCTGCCGCCGGCCGAGCCCGCGAAGAACCCCTGGACGACCTGCTCGGCCTCCAACTCGGTGTCCGCGTCGACCAGCCCGGCAGCCTGCTGCGCGACTACCACACCGTCAGCGACTACCGTGGACGCCCGCTGCCGCAGGCCGGCGTGTCCGCCAAGGGCGTGCAGAAACCCACCTCACCTGCCAAGCACACCCACGTCACCCAGCGCTTCTACCTCCAGGACGCGGTCTTCGTCGCTGCCTTGCACGGCCCTGCCGCCCTGGTGGAGACGCTGGCCGAGGCCGTCAGGCGCCCGGCTTTCCCTCTCGCGCTGGGCCGCCGCTCCTGCGTCCCCACGCAGCCTCTGTTCCTCGCCGTTCACCAAGCGCCCCTGATCGAGGTACTGGAATCTGAAGCCTGGCAGGCCACCGACACCGCCAAGCAGCTCTACGCCCGCGACCGGGGCCGCCCCGCCACCGTTCGCCTCCCGGCCACCGTCGACGACCCCAACGGCGAGGACTCGGCCAGCGACGTCCCGCGTTCCTTCGCCCCTCGCGAGCGCCGCTTCACCAGCCGCCGTATCCACCACCTGTGGGTCACCCTGCCGACCGGAATCGCCAACGCCCGCAGTACCCCGGACACCCCGTCAAGCCACGACCCGTTCGCCCTCCTGGGCTGGTGACCACCGACATGACCTATCTGTCCCGCATCAGAATCAACCCCCTGCGCGAAAAGAGCCGCGTGCTGCTGGCCAGCCCGCACGCCATGCACGGCGCTGTCATGTACGGCATCCCTGACGCACCCACCGACCAGCGCATCCTGTGGCGGCTGGACGCCGATGACCCCCGCAGGCCCATGCTGTTCGTCCTCACCGCCACCCGCCCGGACTGGAGCCACCTCGTCGAACAGTCCGGCTGGCCGGACGCCGACGGCGAACACGCAGCCATCCGCGACTACGCCCCGCTGCTCGCCCAGCTCGCCGTAGGCCGCGAATTCGCCTTCCGCCTCACCGCCAACCCTGTCCAGAACACCTCCACCCCCACCAAACCCACCGCCACCCAACTCGAACGCGCCGCCGAGACCAAACGCCGCTCCTTCCGCATCGGCCACCGCACCGCCGACCAGCAACTCACCTGGTTCCTGTCCCGCACTCAGCGATGGGGATTCGAGGTCCCGCCAGCGCACACCGACCCGCCCGCCCTCGGCCTGCATCCCGGCGACGGACAGCAACCGCCGACACCGTACGAGGTCCGCATCGTCGCCCGCGAGCGCCGCTCCTTCCGCAAGAAGAGCAACGGCGCCAAACCGGTCGTCCTGCACACCGCGACCTTCGAAGGCCGGCTGCGCATCACGGACGTGGCCGCGTTCACCGACAAGCTCGTGGGCGGCATCGGCCCGGCCAAGTCCTACGGCTGCGGTTTGCTCACCCTCGCCCCTCTGCCCGGCCCACGGTAGGAGAGGTGATGGCCGACATTTGGCAGAAGGCTCACCCCCACGACCTGCACCGCGTGGCCGACCGCGTCTCCAGCGTCTACATCGAACGCAGCCACATCGACCGCGACGAGAACGCCGTCGTCGTCATCAACAAACGCGACACCGTCCGCATCCCCGCCGCGATGATCGCCGTCATGCTGATCGGACCGGGCACCCGCATCACCCACGGAGCCGTCCAACTCCTCGGCGACTCCGGCACCGCCGTGTGCTGGGTCGGCGAACAAGGCGTCCGCCTCTACGCCTCCGGTCTGGGCCCGAGCCGCGGCGCCGGACTTCTCCACCGCCAGGCCTGGCTCGTCACCCGCCCCAAGGAACGCCTCACCGTCGCCCGCGCCATGTACGGCATGCGCTTCCCCGGCGAAGACGTCTCCGCCATGACCATGCAGCAACTGCGTGGCCGCGAAGGCGCCCGCGTCCGCAAGCAGTACCAGCACCACTCCCAACGCACCGGCGTGGCCTGGACCGGCCGTGACTACCGCCCCGGCGACGCCTTCGCCACCGGCGACGACCTCAACCGGCTGCTGTCAGCGGCCAACACCGCCCTGTACGGCATCTGCCACGCCGTTATCGTCGGCCTCGGCGCCAGCCCTGGCCTCGGCTTCGTCCACACCGGCTCGGCCACCTCCTTCGTCATGGACATCGCCGACCTCTACAAGGCCGACTACACCATCCCCCTCGCGTTCGACCTCGCAGCCAAAGGCCTGGCCAAAGAACGCGACGCCCGCCTCGGCTTGCGCGACCGTATCGCCGCAGACAAACTCCTCGGCCGCATCGTCCACGACATCAAGACGTTGCTGTCCCCTGGCGGAACCGAGATCCCAGAGATCGACGTCAACGAACTCTGGGACGACAAAGTCGGCACCGTCGCCGGAGGCGTCAACTGGGCCGGAACGGAAGAATTCCCGGACGATCCCCTGTACGCCGAATTCAACCAAGCCAGCATGGGTGAGGACCACATCGCCGTCATCGGCCCCGACTTCGACAAACCCCTCCATGGCGACGAGGCGAGTGACACATGACCGTCATCGTCCTGGTCGCCGCTCCCGAAGGACTGCGCGGCCACCTCACCCGCTGGATGGTCGAAGTCAGCGCCGGCATGTTCGTCGGAAACCCCAGCAAACGGATCCGCGATCGCATCTGGGCCCTCCTCGCCGACCGTATCGGCGACGGTCAGGCCATCCTTGTCGAACCGGCTTCGAACGAGCAAGGCTGGGCCCTCCGAACCGCCGGGAAAGACCGCTGGTACCCCGTCGATTTCGACGGACTGATTCTCTCCGCCCGCAACCGCCGATAAGACCCAGCTCAACCATGTCGGCACAGCCGACGTCTCCAACGCGGGGATCGCATGCGACGAAGAGGCCGACTTCGCGATGCTGGTTGGTCGGCCTCATGTACAGGGATCACGACGTCATGAAGACGTGGGACGCCAGAACATCCCCGCGTGCGCGGGGCCGACCGAACGGGCCGACCTGGCCCGGCGTGTGTGTCGTGCACACACCGCGTGCGCGGGGCCGGCACCTACCATGATCCCTCCCCTCCACTGGAAGTAGGAACGCCCCCGCGTGCGCGGGGCCGATGGCGTAGGTGTGCGGGCGCACGGTGCCCGACGGGGAACACCCCCGCGTGCGCGGAGCCGACGTCACCCCAGCACTCCGCAACATGATCGGCATGGGAACACCCCCGCGTGCGCGGGGCCGACGGCCCATCTCCCCCGGCCCTAACGAAGTCACAAGGAACACCCTCGCGTGCGCGGGGCCGACTGCGGACGCAGCCCATCGACCGAGGCCCGGAGCGGAACACCCCCGCGTGCGCGGGGCCGACTTCGAGAACGGCGACCCTTCACGGGCGGTGGCGGGAACGCCCGCGCGTGCGCGGGGCCGACAGAGTCAGATGGCCGGGAGGGTCGGGGATCGGCGGAACACCCCCGCGTGCGCGGGGCCGACCCATGACCCACGAGGTCAACGCGGCCGATCTGCGGAACACCCCCGCGTGCGCGGGGCCGACGCTACCGGCAACCTCGCGCTGCGCGAGGACGACGGAACACCCCCGCGTGCGCGGGGCCGACGCGGTCGAGACGCGCGGCCTGTCGGACTCCAACGGAACACCCCCGCGTGCGCGGGGCCGACCGCTGAACTACGGCCACAGTGAGGTGATGGGAAGGAACACCCCCGCGTGCGCGGGGCCGACCGATGGCGGGCGGGGTCGGGTCGGCGTCGGCGAGGAACACCCCCGCGTGCGCGGGGCCGACGCCGAGTCGGACTCCTGCTCCAGCGCGTCCACCGGAACACCCCCGCGTGCGCAGGGCCGACGTGGCGTGCAGGCCGGGCGGCATGGTGGGCGGGGGAACACCCCCGCGTGCGCGGGGCCGACCCCCACGACCCAGCGCGAGTGGCGCGCGTGTCCGGAACACCCCCGCGTGCGCGGGGCCGACCCTCACCTGCCTCAGCAGTTATCCAGGGGAACACCCCCGCGTGCGCGGGGCCGACGTGGTCAACTTCTCGCGGCCCGAAGGTGCCGCAGGAACACCCCCGCGTGCGCGGGGCCGACGCCCTGCCCGAGGTAGGCGAGCGTCACGTGCAGGGAACACCCTCGCGTGCGCGGGGCCGACAGCGCCGCCATCCTCATCGGCCCCGGCACCCTCGGAACACCCCCGCGTGCGCGGGGCCGACGGCTCAGGGGGGAACATGATCCGAGACACCCGAGGAACACCCCCGCGTGCGCGGGGCCGACGCGTCCGTGGTCACTCCGGCCGGGGGTTCCGACGGAACACCCCCGCGTGCGCGGGGCCGACGCAGCGCACGCCCCACCTCAGTGGAGGGAGCGGGGAATACCCCCGCGTGCGCGGGGCCGACAGGTGGCGGGTTCGAGGGAACTCATCATGATCCGGAACACCCCCGCGTGCGCGGGGCCGACGCTTTCCACTGCATGTGTGTCGCGTATCCACGCGGAACACCCCCGCGTGCGCGGGGCCGACCCCAGGGCGCGCGATGTACCTATGCATCTACGAGGAACACCCCCGCGTGCGCGGGGCCGACTCGTACAGGTACGCAGCCCGCACGCCCTCGCGGGGAACACCCCCGCGTGCGCGGGGCCGACGATCTGGGCGCCGGGCAGGCCGAGTCGGTCGAGGGAACACTCCCGCGTGCGCGGGGCCGACAAGGGTGCGCACACTAACCCCTAGTGCCGCCGCGGAACACCCCCGCGTGCGCGGGGCCGACCCGAGGTTGTGGGGGCGCAGTCCCTCACGCTGAGGAACACCCCCGCGTGCGCGGGGCCGACCGATCCGCCAAGATGTGGCGTCGTCGTCCGGGCGGAACACCCCCGCGTGCGCGGGGCCGACGCCGGCGAACCCATCAACGACGCCGGCGCCATCGGAACACCCCCGCGTGCGCGGGGCCGACGGCCTCATCCCGGGTCGCCGCCCGGGCCCACACGGAACACCCCCGCGTGCGCGGGGCCGACGGAGAGACCACCCCTGCTCAGCGTGGGCTCCTGGGAACACCCCCGCGTGCGCGGGGCCGACCGGCTGTGACGGTTACGCGATCAGACGTCTTGGGGAACACCCCCGCGTGCGCGGGGCCGACCGGCAGCAGCACCGGAACTGGAACGATCTCGCCTGGAACACCCCCGCGTGCGCGGGGCCGACCCCTACACCACGCGCCCGCGCAAGGGTGAGGTCGGAACACCCCCGCGTGCGCGGGGCCGACTGAGCTTTCCGCCATTCCACCCACCGTCCCGAAGGAACACCCCCGCGTGCGCGGGGCCGACCGGTCCCTCCTTGGGTCTCACACCGTGCACTGGGGAACACCCCCGCGTGCGCGGGGCCGACGTGTCCGTGGCCCCCAGGATCATCCCGACCAGCGGAACACCCCCGCGTGCGCGGGGCCGACGCCAGACAGACCGCCCAGGGCGTGGTGTGCCAGGGAACACCCCCGCGTGCGCGGGGCCGACTCCGAACCTCACACCAACAGCGGAAGGGAAAGCGGAACACCCCCGCGTGCGCGGGGCCGACTCCAGGAACGCGCGGGCCTCGGCCGGCGCCATCGGAACACCCCCGCGTGCGCGGGGCCGACGCTGCGGGCACGTCGGTGACGGCGTAGGCGTAGGGAACACCCCCGCGTGCGCGGGGCCGACACCTCCCGCACCAGCGCCACCAACTCCCCCACCGGAACACCCCCGCGTGCGCGGGGCCGACGATCGCGAACTACTCGATCTCTCTCCGGTACAAGGAACACCCCCGCGTGCGCGGGGCCGACACTTGTTCACCTGCGGGTTTGTCGGCGGAAGGCCCTGTTTTCGTTTGGTTGTGCAGCAGTGGGGTGCTGTTTCGTCTGCCTGTGTCTCACGTCCAGGATGCTGGGTGTGCTGTCACTGTGGATGGATGAGGCGAATGGTACTTACAGGGTACGGGGTTGAGAGGATGTAACGGTGTTCGAGTTGGTATGTGTTTGGCTGGCCAAGACTTATATCTGAGCAGAGCTATGTCTTCAGGAAAGCCGCCTGCCAGCGCATGCGCCGGTCGGTTGCGAGACGTAGGGAGTCCCAAATAGCCTGCTTGGGCTGCTATGTACGATATGGTGCTATTGGCCTATCTGGACGGTTTGAAGGGCTGTTTAGTTGTTGTAGGACGGTTTGGGTTTCGGGGGAGGGAGTGACGCCGAGGGTGTTGAGGCGGTTTTTGAGGTGGCGGGCGCGTTGGCGGGCTTCGTCGGTGCGGCCGAGGGCGGTGAGGAGGTGGATGGCGGAGCGGGGGGTGCTTTCCATGTCGGGGTCGAGGGTGCAGGCTTGGTCGTAAACCTCCAGGGCTCGTTCGTTGTGTCCCCCGTGTTCGTGGAGCGCGCCGAGTTGGAGGAGGGCTTTGATGCTGGCGATGGCGTGGGGTCAGCGGTGGTCTTGGTCGAGCCAGTCGTATTTGAGGCCTTGGCCGAGTTGGCCGTGGCAGAGGGTTGCGGCGGTTTCTAGGGCTGCGAGTTTTGCTTGTTGGGTGGTGGCGGTGCGGCTGTTGGTGAGTGCTTGGTGGAAGGTCCAGAGGTCGACGTCGGTGTGCTGGGGGTTGATGCGGTAGGTTTTGCCGCTGCGTTCGATGAAGTGGGTTGTTTTGTTGTCGGGGGTGGAGGCGTCGCGTAGGGCGGTGCGGAGGTCTTTGAGGGCGGCGTGGAAGTGGTAGCCGGCCAGTGTTTCTTCCAGGTCGGGCCAGAGGTGTTCGCGGATCTCATCGCGGTCCAGGCCCTTCGGGCGGAGGGCGAGGATGACGAAGAGTTCGAGTGCTTTGGTGCGTCGGGTCAGGTCCATGAGCGTGCTGTGTACCTCGATGGCGGGCTCTCCGAGGAGGGTGAAGCGAACTGGTTGAGGTGTTGTACAGGGTGGGGGGATGGGGAGGTCGGCCGGTTGTTCGGTGTGTTCGGTGGGCATGCCGTTGCCGGTGGCGAGGGTGTGGAGCACTGATGTTGTGGCGTCTGGTGGCAGGTGGAAGAGCGTGGCGTTGCGGAGCTCATCGGCGAGAGGGCCTGTTGCCTCGGTGACGTGGTGATCCCGGTCTACGGCGCAGGTGGTTCCCGATGGGGTGCGGCCGGTCAGGACGGCTCCGAGTCCGAGGTCGGCTGCTGTGGTGAGGAGGGTGTCCAGGTAGGTGTGGCCGTCGGGGCAGGTGGCGGCGAGCAGTACGGCAGGCAGGGGTTCGCCGGGTTCGGCTTGGCGGAGTTGGTGGATGTCGTCGGCGTCGTAGTCCTAGAGGAGGCCGCGGCGGCTGACGAGTTGTTCTTCGAGGTAGCCGATGGCTTCGTCGAAGGTGGCGACCAATAGGAGTTCGGGCAGGTGGTCGGCCAGGGCGGCGATGGTGGGGCCGAACCAGTGTTCGGCGTCTCGGGCCGGGATGATGATGTGGGCGCGGTGGGCGTCGGCTTGGGTGAGCAGGTCGAGGATGATGGCGCGGATGCAGTCGTCGGCGCCTGAGCCGGTGAGGGTCAGGTTCAGTCCGGACAGGGGCAGGTGCACGGGCTTGTCGTCGCGGATTCCGGCTTTGAGCGTGATGGGTGGGTCGATCGCGAACGCCGAGGTGACCAAGGTGAAATCGTCGGGCGGTGCTTCTTCTGGAGTGCTGTTGAGGTGTGCTCGTGCGAGTGCTCGTACGGCTGGGTGCTGGGGTTCTGGGGTGAGTACGCTGATGGGTTCGTCGATGGTCGGAGTGGGCAGGCGGCGTCTGCGGTGTAGCCGGGTGGCCGCGAGTGCGACGGCGACACCTGCGGCGAAGGAGAGCGCCATCATCCCGCCCTGGGGCAGCACGACCGCCTCGGAAGCGAGTGCTGCTGCGTCGGGTCTCAGGGCCTGGGGCGCGGGCTCAGATGGAGGGCGGGGCGCGTTGGAGGCGAAGGCGGGGCGGAGCGTGATTGTCCCGGTAGTCAGGTGAGGCGGGGCGGTTCGACTGTGTCCTGTGTCGGCCGCTACGCGTGACGAAGCGATGCGGGCCGACGTCTCTGCGGGGTGCGATGAAGTCGCAGAGGTGCGGTGAGTCGGGTCGGCTGTGTGCCGTGAGAGGGTGCGGCGGTGGATCGGCTTGGCCTTTTGAGCGTCGAGGCTGTGCTTGGGCAGGATCAGTCGCCATCCTGGTTCGAGTACGTCCGGGTCGGTCAGTCGTGTTTCGCCGGGTTGTGGGCGGCCTTTGTTGAGTTTGAAGATCTTCTTGTAGTGGGTGCCCTTGCCGAGGTGTTGCTTGGAGATGCCCCACAGGGTGTCGCCTGAGGTGACGGTATGCGTTCGGGGTTGGGTGCGTTTGGGTTTTCTGGCGTCGGTGGGTAGGTGCCGGGTTGGAGCCACTCGCCTTGGGTGAAGGGGCGGCTGTCGTTCATGGTGCGGCCTTGGTTCAGGGCGATGATGTCCTGGTAGCGCATCGGGTCGCCGAGTTGATGCTCGGCGATGGTCCACAGGGTGTCTCTGGGCTGAACGACGTAGGTGACGTGCGGGTTTGCGGTCTCGGTCTTGCCTGGCTCTGCGGCTGTGGCGCGGTCGGGTGTCTCGGTGGTGGTCGCGGCGATGGCTGCGGCGGGGATGAGGGCGCGGGGTGCGGCGATGGGGGCGGTGGCGGCTACGGTGATGGTGGTGATCAGGTACGCGGCGAGCCGTTGGAACGGCAGGCGTACGTGGCTGCGGCGGGCGCGGATTGTGCCTACGAGTTCCACCGTGACGGCGAGGGCGAACAGGGCCCAGCAGGTCCAGACTGTGGCGAGCAGCAGTGTCTGGATGACGATGGGTTCGCCGGGAGTGGCCAGGTCGTCGATGGTGGGCAGGCCGATGGGCAGAAGAAGATCAGCAGGATGGCGGGGATCCCGGCCAGCAAGCCGACGAGTGCCGCGCCGGCGGCGGTTCTGGCGAGTAGTGGGTGACGCAGCCCGTACATCGTCATGTTCGTCCTTGTTCGATGCCGTGGAACATTTGCGTGGTGGCGGCGGCTGTGGCGGTTACGGCGGTGATGCCGATGAGGGAGATCAGCGCGGTGGGTTTTGGACACGGTGACGGTGACGTTTACCTGGTTGCCGGTCGTGGAGACGGTGCCCGTGTGGCCGGCGGTGGTCAGGTAGGCGCGGGCGGCGTTGCGTGCTTGGGTGGGGTCGATCTCGAATCGGCCGCTGGTGTAGGCGTGGCCGGTGTTCATCTGTCCGGCTCCGGCGCGGGCGGCTTCTTCGGCTGCGGCGTAGGCTTGGCGGTAGGCCTGGATCTTGGCGCCGCAGTCGACCATGAGTCCGGCGCACAGCAGCAGCGCGAAGGTGATCACGGTGGTGAACACCGTGACCGAGCCGCGCTCGGCGTTCACGGTTGGTCTCCGCGGGCGCGGTAGGGGTCGATCGGGCTGGTGAAGCTGCTGGTGATGGTCTTGGTGCCGGGGATTCCCGGTATGGCGAGGTCGGCCAGTTGCACCTCGCAGGAGACGTGGGCGATTATCGTGGCCGGTCTGCCCAGCGGGGCGGACAATCCTGCGGTGTCCACGGTCACTGATGGTGCGCAGGCGAGTCCTTCACGGGCGAGGGTTGTACGTGCGCTCGTCAGGGCTGCCGATCGCGCTCCGACCGGATCGCGGGTGATGGATGACCACACCTCGGGGCTCTCCTGACTCACGCCCCCACACCAAATCCCTTTGTCAGCAGGCTCTGAAGCTGGTGGTCGTCGACGGGCTGCACGACCACCACAGACCGTGGCAACCGGCAGGCGCGGGGGAGCGGCCGGTGACGCGAGCGGCTCACACGCTCAAAGCGCCGGCGATGAATCTGCAGGTGCCGGCGGTCGCCACCGCTCGGCTCAACCACAATCCCGGCAGCCGGATCGATCGCTGACCCAGCCTGACGGACTGGCAAGACCTCGACGCGGTCGGCCACATCGCCGACGCCGTC
Source organism: Nonomuraea antimicrobica (assembly GCF_039536965.1). Lineage (NCBI taxonomy): Bacteria > Bacillati > Actinomycetota > Actinomycetes > Streptosporangiales > Streptosporangiaceae > Nonomuraea > Nonomuraea antimicrobica. The sequence goes on from NZ_BAAAZP010000224.1 coordinate 80,222, forward strand.
ATCCTGGTGCACCGAGAAGACGCCTACGATCCGGACTCGCCTCGCGCCGGCGAAGCGGACCTGATCGTGACCAAGCGCCGTGAGGGGCCCCAGGCCACCGCGGCGGTCTCCGGGTCGCGGGCCGCGAGTTCCATGGTGGTGTTCACGGTCAGGCGGCCGCGACCGTGGCCGTTCTGGAAGCTTGCGGACTCCTGGTCGGTGATTGCCGTGAGGAGCGCGCGGACCCGATCGACCGCCGGTTGCCGCTCGTCCTCCAGAATGCGGAGCTGGTTGCCGGTGGTGGTTTCGATGTAGCGGGCCAGTACGCGCTCGAACAGTTCGTGTTTGCCGGTGAAGGCGTTGTAGAGGCTGCTTCGGAGTCCGTCGTGCCCGGGGACTGCGCGAGAACTCATCGAGCCCGCAGCGACAAGTACTTGGTGTAATCCGCGGGGTCTCGACGATGGGAGAGCGAATGAGGTTAGGCTACGGAGCCCTTGCCGTGATGGTGGTGGGTTCGCTGGTCGCGGGTGGTGCGACGGGTGTGGCGCGGGCCGAGCCGGTGCCGTTGGTGCCGTCGGCGGTTGGGGTGACGGGGTCGGTGACGTTGCTGACCGGTGATCGGGTGACGGTCACGGGCGGCGGTTACCGGATCGAGCCGGGGCAGGGCAGGGAGGTCCGGTTCGAGGTTCAGCGCCGTGCGGGGCATCTGCACGTCGTTCCCGAGGACGCGGAGCGGTTGCTGGCGGAGGGGCTGCTGGATGAGCGGCTGTTCGATGTCACGCAGCTGCTGGACTGGAAGTACGGCGACGGCGACCGGGCGGAGATCCCGCTGATCGTTCAGTCGGCCGAGGGGGATGCGGCCGGGACGCTGAGCGGCGTCCGGTCGGCGAAGGAACTGGCCGGTCTGGGGCTGGCCAGTGTGCGGGTGCCGAAGGCTCAGGCGGGCCGGACCTGGCAGGACCTGGTCGGTGACGCCCGGTCGCTGGCCGCGGGGAGGTCGAAGATCTGGCTGGACGGCAAGCGTTCCTTCACTCTTGATCGGAGTGTGCGGCAGATCGGTGCTCCGCAGGTGTGGGAGCAGGGGCTGACCGGGGCCGGGGTCACGGTGGCGGTGCTGGACTCCGGTTACGACGCCTCGCATCCCGATCTGAAGGACGTCGTCACGCAGTCGCGGAACTTCTCCGATGAGGCTGACATCACCGACCAGGTCGGGCATGGCACTCATGTCGCCTCTATCGTGGCGGGGGCCGGAGAGAGGTATCGGGGTGTCGCGCCGGGTGCGAAGGTCGCGCTGGGCAAGGTCGGCGGCGCGTTCATCACCGACTCGGCGCTGCTGGCGGGGATGGAGTGGGCCGCTGTCGAGGTCGGGGCGAAGGTCGTCAACATGAGCCTCGGCGGTCCGGACACTCCCGGCCTCGATCCGATCGAGCATGCCGTCAACGCGTTGTCAGCGCGTACGGGGGCGTTGTTCGTGATCGCGGCGGGCAACGGCGGAGGTCCCGGTACGGTCTCCAGCCCGGGGAGCGCCGATGCGGCGTTGACGGTCGGCGCGGTCGACAAGTCCGACCAGATGGCCGGCTTCTCCAGTCGTGGTCCGCGAGGGGGCGATCATGCGATCAAGCCTGAGGTGACCGCTCCGGGCGTCTCCATCGTGGCGGCGGCCGCGCAGGGCACGGCGGGTGGTTCCCATGTGGCCCACAGCGGTACGTCGATGGCGGCGCCGCATGTGGCCGGCGCGGCGGCGATTCTCGCTCAGCGGCATCCGGACTGGAGTGGTGAGCAGCTCAAGGCGGCGCTCATCGGCAGTGCCGCGCCGCAGGAGGGGGCTACGTATTTCGATCAGGGTGCCGGGCGTGTCGATCTGGTTCGTGCGGTGGGTCAGCAGGTGCACGCCGGTCCGGCGAATCTCGGTGCGGTGTTCCGCTGGGGCGATTCCGGTGAGCGGAAGGTGACCAAGGAGATCACTTACACCAATTCCGGTGATGCTCCGGTCACGCTGGATCTCTCGGCGGACGGTGAGGTGCTGAGCACGTCGGTGCAGCGGGTCGAGGTGCCCGCCAAGGGGACGGCGTCGGTCGCCGTGACGATCGACGCGACCGGCAGGGCGCCCGGTGACTATCCGGGCGCTGTGACGGCCAGGTCGGGCGAGCAGGTCGTTCGTACGGTCGCCACCGCGTACGTGGAGCCGGAGGTCTATGAAGTGAAGATCAGCGCCCTCGGGAAGGACGGCGGGCCCGCCGACGCGGACGGGGTGTTCTACAACGGCAAGGGCGAGAGCGTCCAGTTTTATCTGAGCGGTGGGTCGGACACCTACCGGCTCTCTCCCGGTGAGTGGAACCTGTACGTCGACATCCGGGAGGGTCGGAACGTCACGACCACGCATATGCCGGTGAAGGTCGGCGCACCTGGCACGGAGCTGGTGCTGGATGGGCGCAAGGCCAAACCGATCAGGTTCACCCTGGACGACCCTACCGCCGTCACCGGCGGGTGGTTCGAGATGTCGGTGGTCAACGGTTCGTGGGCAGCCCACACGGTCGCCATGGGCGCGGATCCCGTCACCAGGTTCTTCGTGCTTCCCTCCAAGCAACCCGGTCTGAAGTATCTCGCCAGGACGCATCTCCAGACGAAGGGCGCCTCTTCCGCCCCGTCCCGCTACGATCTGGTGGACGAACGGCACGACGGCATCCCCGAGGATCCGACGTACGCGGCGAAGGTGAAGGATCTGGACAAGGTGACCACGACCTTCCGCGGCGCAGGAACGGCGGCGACGGGCACCTACCTGGTGTCGGCGATCCTCGACGACATCCTCCCGGGCGCAGTCCTCACCCCCACCAGGGACGTGCCGCTGCCGGGCACGCTGACGGAATACCGGACGCGCGGCTACGAGTGGGGCGGCGCTCTGTGGGTCGGTGAATCCGCGGGCATCGAGGCCGCCAAGCCCACCCGTGACCGTGCCCGGCAGACGTGGGGGGTCGCGGTGAGCGGACCGTCCTTCGCCACCCAGGGAGCCTGGCGGGAGCAGGACAAGCTGACCTTCGACGGTGCCCGGCTGCTGTCCGAGGGCGTACCCGGCCGGGTCGGCATGGACGGCGCGGCCACCGGCACCATCAGCCTGGCCGCGGGCGACCAGGTCATCTCGAAGGTCGACTACACCACGTGCGGGCCGTGGGAGGTGGACTCATGCAGGTTCACCGCCGACCTTCCTGCGGAGCCTGGCGCGTACACGCTCAGCGCGACGGCCGACAGGCAGGTGGCGTACTCCACGTTGTCCACGAAGGTGGAATCGACGTGGACGTTCCGCTCGGCGGGCACCACGGCCCGGGAATCGCTCCCCCTGGCGGCGGTCCGGTACGCCCCGGAAGGGCTGGACGCCTACAACCGCGCCAAGCCCGGTTCGTCCACCCGGCTGCCGATCTGGATCGAACGCAACCCCTGCGCCCCCGCCGCGGGCGTGCGGTCGATCCGCCTGCAGATGTCCGTCGATGACGGCACCACCTGGCAGAACGTCCCCGTCCGGGCCAAGAGGGACGGCTGGACGGCACAGGTGACCAACCCGCGCACGGCGGGCTTCGTGTCCCTGCGCGCCACCTCGACCGACACCGCCGGCAACACCGTCGACCAGACCATCCACCGCGCCTACGCGGTCGGATAACCCCGCCCGGGGGCGACCTCCCCAAGAGCCCGCTGAGATCCACGTCAGGGCCTGGCCATCATGGGGAGGCCCACCCGGGTTCCCGGCAGCCGAGATGTCGTGCAAGCGGTCCGGCTGCCGGGAGCCCGGGGGCGCCCGTTGCGAGCGGGCGAAGGGTTGGCCGCCGGGCGTGGGGGACCGGTCGGCTGAGGGCTGTCTGCCTGTCGCCGCGCAAGGCGCTGCGCCACGGCCCAGGTGTGAACTCGCGCAAGGGCTGGTCCAGCCTGTTGCCCCTCGTCGCGATCGCGCCCCTGCCCGCCACGGGTCTCGCCCGGCCTGCTGTCGTACGGCGGCTGCCCGACTCCATGCCTCCTGCGCGGCGCGGTTGGCCTCGGCGACAGCAGCGTCGGCCTGCTCGCGGGGTCTGCCGGATCTGCTCTGCCGCTTCCTCGCGGGCGGCGCTCACCCGCTCGTCGACGCCGTGTTGCGCGATCGAGGTGCCCCCAGAACTGTCGGTGCCGGGTGCTTGGGTGGGGGCATGCGTTACGGCATCGACGTCGCGATCCTCGGTGACCTCGCGGAGCCGGCACACCTGATCACCCTCGCCCGGGAGGCTGAGGCCGCCGGATGGGACGCCGTGCTGGTGTGGGACCACCTGGCCTTTACCTGGGGCATGCCATCGGCCGATCCGTGGGTGACGCTGGCCGCGGCGGCGCAGGCGACCTCGCACATCAGGCTGGGCACGGCGGTGACGGCCGTGGCCCGGCACCGCCCGGAAAGGCTGGCCCAGACGGTGGCGACGCTCGACAGGCTGAGCGGCGGCCGCGTGATCCTGGGCGCCGGGCTGGGTGGCGTCAGGCAGGAGTTCACCGCGTTCGGCTCACGGCGTCCCGGCGGGGTCGTGCTCGACGAGGCACTCGACGTGATGGCCTCGCTCTGGTCCGGCGAGGAGGTGCACCACCGGGGCGCTCATTACACCGTCGACGGGGTGCGGCTCGCGCCGCTGCCCCTCCAGCGGCCCCGGGTGCCGGTGTGGGTCGGCGGCACGGCTCCGGCTGCCCTTCGGCGTGCCGCCCGCTGGGACGGCTGGATCGCCGCCGGCGACGACCAGGAGGGCCGCATGACGCTTTCGCCCGATTCCCTGGCCGCCCAGGCCGGCGAGCTGCGCCGGAACCGGGCAAACGCGGGCGACCTCGACGTGGCGGTCATCGGGGTGAGCGAGCCAGGCTCATCGGTCCGGGCCTACGCCGACGCGGGCGCCACGTGGTGGCTGGAGCACCTCCACAGCTACCGGGGGTCGATGCAACGACTGGTGCGGCGCGTCAAGGCGGGCCCGCCCGGGTGAAGCACCTGCGGTGCGCGCGTGGCTCGGGACAGCTCGATGCACAGGCTCACGGTCTCCCGGCGTGCCAAGGTGGCCTGCGAGATCGCCTCGGCCGCGGCCGAGGCGCTACCCGCAGCCAGGTTGACTCAGGCTGCTCTCACCAGTGGCCCAGCTCCTCACCCAGGGCTGATGCGTTCTCATGTCATGAGACCGAGCAGTTGAAGGCCGTCGGCTGGGTGGCTGCGGAAGTAGTCGGTGGCGAGACGGGCCAGCAGCCGTCCCAGGGTGGAGGCGGCCAGTTGCATGGCGGGCGGGAGGCCGAGCTGGGCGCGCACGTTGGGCCCGTAACCGGCGATGAATCGGGTGATCTGCACCAGTGATGTTGCTCCGCTGAGGACGGCGAGCAGGGCTAAGGCGAGCAGTGGTCCGAGCCGGTAGCGGCGTCCGCGGCGGCAGCGGGGATCGGGGACGGCGTCGAGTACCTCGGCCAGGGTGGGCAGGTCGGCGGTGGCGTCGGTGAAGGTGACGTGCTCCAGGTGGCGGGAGAGCACGTCGATCGGGATGATGGCACGCGAACGCCGCCCCTGTTCTTGATCGACTGGTTAGACACCGACGATCATCAGGGGTCGCGTTAGTCAGCTCCGCACTGGGGCGCCCCTACTTGCCCACCCGGCACAGGATGCAGCCGTCTCACCAGCCGAGACCGCAACGGTCTTGAGTGTCGTGGGGAGGCCATTGTCCGTGACATTTCGCAAAACGGCGCTGGCCTGAGATGGGGCGTTCTGCTGGCCGCCGGACCTGACTGCACCGGTGCCGCCGAGGGATATCGCGACGGCTATGAGGGTGGTGGCTCCACCCGCCAGCAGTAGAGTTCTGGCACGCATGCGCCTGCGCGGCAGTTCCCTCTTTCGGGCATTTCCTGCTCCCCGGATGCGTTAATACAGGCTCGCCTTTCCGCCACCGAAGATGATGACGAGCTAGACGCACTGGTCGCACAGCGCAAAGCGATGAAGGCGCGGATAGAGGGATACGTGATCGTGCCCGACACGTTCGACTACGCGCCCACGGGTCAGACCGTAGCCCAGATGTGGGAAGACGAAGATGACGCCGTCAAACGCGGACTGGTCCGCGCGGTTAAAGAGTCATGGGGAATCGCCCTCACAAACCACGAGGGGCAGTGGGTAATCGACGTCGGGACGGCAGGGTCAAGGGGCGCGGGGGACGCGAACGCGCTCGTAGACCTCGGCAATGGCTTGTGCTTCCGACGTTGGGCCGGTTAGCCACGGCCGTTTACGCCTGGCCCCCCGGGTGGTCGTCACTAGGGTGCAGAGCTGGATGTGCCCGTAGTGGCTGAGGGGACGTGATGGCGAGTCCGGTTGCTGGTCACATCACCCAGGTCCGCGAGATCGTCCGATCATCGATCGATGCGTGCCCATCGCGAAAGCACGTATATGGATTGATTGGTGTGGTGTGCGGGGTGCCGATCAATGGTCAGCGCGTTAGAAATCTCAATGAAGACCAGTCGCCCCCTAACCAAAGAAGGAAAGAGATGTCACTTCGTGCAACACTCGCCGCCGCTATCGGTGCATTCATTCTGCTCGTCGGTTTCGCGCCGGTCGCGCAAGCCCACGTCGGCAGTCACACCATCGCCGTCGCCCCAACCGCTGCGCTCTGGGCCGATGCGGAAGCCAGTTGGGTGAAGGATTACACCGACGGCAGCGGTAGCACCGCTCTGGCCACATGCAAGCGGTGGAGCAAAGTCTACTCAATGTGGATGTACTATGTCCTCCACCACGAGCTCAACGAGACGGGGTATGTGGACCCCTGGTACACCAACCTGACGCATTCGCACCTTCCCAAGTGCAGCTGACGCAAAGCTAGTTGGAACGGCAGAGGCTCGCCCGGACCAGATGCCAGGTGAGCCTCTTTTCTTTGCGACTAGGAGGGTGGCAGGGGTTGTCTTGCAGGAATGACGCGCACAATCCTTCCGGCTTCGATGTGCCTGAGCACTTCTGGGAGCCTGAAGTCCTGGGCAAGGAGAATCACGGTTACCTTTTCTGAGTCATCTGCCGTATAGGCGTTCACCTCTTCCGGTTCCGATTCTTCAGCGGCGTTGTCCGTCGTGAGATCATTACGATGCGTAGCGTATATGTGCTCCGAGGGTGTTCTGTTGGCCTTGATCGTCGCCTCGATGATTCATGGCCTGGGTATTTCGTGCGGTCCGCCAACCTTGCCCGAAGTGGGAAATCGCTATCTACCTGGCCGCTCGGATGACCGGTGGTAGGCCAATGGCCGGCAGGTATGAGTGGCCGACCTGGATGGCGGCATAGTCGCAGGTGGAGACAAGGCCAAGGCGGCCAGTCATTGCCCCGACTCTACTAGAGCGCAAGCTATTCAGAAGTGGGCCGGGCTTGCTGGTTCGCCAATTTCAATTACACGCTGGCAGTCACTCATCACCCTGGAGGGATCGCAACCCGACCCCGAGCAGGCCCTGGCCTACGTTGAGTCTCGCGTCACTCATCACGCTGGAGGGGCAGCAGCTTGGGGGGAACGTGGGCTCCCAGGGCGCTTCAGCGGGGGGTTATCACCCCCCGTGCCGGTTCCCGGCGCTTTCATGCGCTGGACGGGAGGTGTAGTGATCACTCCATAACCTGGTCTGACAGCGCCGATGAATTCCTGTTCGCGATAGGGAGTTCCTGCCCAACTGTCGATACGGACGGTGCTGCCGGTGGAGGGGGCGTGCACATGTGGGTGGCGTCGACGGCGATGCCGACGTGGTGGATGGTCGCTGGTCGGGTGGGGTCGCGGGCGAAGAAGATCAGATCGCCTGGGCGGATCTGGCTGCGTGGGATGTGGGTTCCGGCGTTCCATCGTGTGGCGGTGTGTCCGCCGATTCGGGCTCCGGCTTTCGCCCAGGCGTATTCGGCGAGGCCGGAGCAGTCGAATCCGTGGATGTGGGTGCCGTGTTGGATGCCGAAGCTGGGGCCGTTGGGGCCGCCGCCGCCCCAGGAGTACGGGGTGCCGCGCATGAGTAGCGCGGCTTGTGCAGCGATCAGCCCGCGCTCTGGCCCGGCCAGCCCTTCGGCGGGAATCAGGTCAGGGAAGTGCCCGCACCCTTCCTCGGAAGGAGATTGAGGTTGCTTCGCCCGGCTGGTGTCGTGACACGTCGCGGTGGTTGTGGTGGCTGTGATGTGGGCGCTGCCGGCGAGTCCGGCGAGGAGGACGACGCCGCCCATCAGGCCGGCGGCTGCTGCGACGGCGGCCGCCAGTCCTGTTTCCACGCTGGGCGGAGCAGGCCGAGCAGGTTGCCCCACAAGGCTTCGGCGCCGGCCAGTTCCGCTACGGGTGGGGCCAAGATCTCCAGACAGTGTGCCCCATGTGTCGCAGCGCGGTGACGGAGTCGTACGAGCAGAAATCGGCCGAGGCTCGCGATGAGCACGACGGCTGGCGCCGTGGCCGCAGCTCGCCAGCCGTGCCTGTGCAGCCGCTCCAGTACGAAGGCCAGCAGGGCGTCGGGGTCGTAGAAGAGGTGATCGAGAAGTGTCACAGTTCCTCCTCGTACTGGGCGAGTTCTTGAGGGGAGGAGGTGACGAGTCGGTGTTCGTTGTCGCTGGCCAGGACGTGGAATGCGACCCGGGATGCGCCGGAGTCTGCGGCGAGCAGGCCGGTGCCGCGTTCGGCGGACAGCAGGAGGTGGCGTTCGCCTTCTGACAGGTTGAAGGCGTCGGTGACTGCGTCGATGGCCTGTGGCGCCTGCCGGAGGAGGATCTGGGTTGCGGAGTTGGCGATGATCGCTTGTCCGACGGGGGAGCCGAGCAGGTCGGCGGCGTCCTGGGTGACGACCGACAGCCCGGCCCAGTGCTTGCGGGCTGCCTTGGCCATGCGGAGCAGGAACTTCGCTCCTTCGGGGTCCTTCATGAGCAGCCATGCCTCGTCGACCACGACCAGCCGCGGACGCCTCAGGTCTGGGTCGGAGACCCGCCGCCAGACGGCGTCCAGGGTGAGCAGCGTGCCGACGGCTTTCAGCTCCTCGGGAAGGTCCCGCAGGGAGAACACGATCAGGTGGGAATCGGGCCGGGTGGTGGTAGGCCCGTCGAAGAGCTGGCGGTGGCTGCCTGTCACGTACGGCGCGAGCCCGGCGGCCACTTCAGATGCGGTTGGGTCCGTGTCTTCGGTAAGCGCGGTTACCAGATCTCGCATCAACGGTGGTGGCCGGTCCCAGGTGTCTGGGGCGAAGGTGATCCCGGCCTGTTTGTAGGTGGTGAGGACGGCCCGGTCCAGCGCGGCCTTGCCTGCCTTGTTCAACGGCTCGCCGAGCATGACCGCGATGAGCGTGTGCAGGAACAGCACTCTGCGGGTCAGGGCGTCGCGTCCGTCGGCGGGGAGGTCGAAGGGGTTGAGCCTGACGTCCGGTGCGCCGAGATGGAGGTAGGCGCCGCCGACGGCTTCGCACAGCCGGGCGTACTCGTCTTCGGGGTCGATGACCGCGACCTCGACTCCGGTGTACAGCGAACGCAGTGCCTCCAGCTTGGCCAGGTACGACTTGCCTGCGCCGCTGCTCGCGATGATCGCCGAGTTGTGGTTGGGCTGGGCGAACCGGTCCCAGGTCACCAAGGAGGCGCTGGCGGCGTTCGCCCCATACAGGACGGCGGTCGGCCCCGTTGCGGCGGTCAGGTCCGGGCTGGTGAAGGGAAACGCGGCGGCCAGGGCCGGAGTGTCGAACGTACGGGTGACCTCAAGGTTGTCGAAGGCCACCGGCAGTGAGGACACCCAGCCCTGGAGTTGACGGAACGCGACTTGGCGTGCGTCCAGGAGCAGGGATGCGGCCAAGGCGCGTACCTGGGCGCATGCCTCGTCGAGTTCGTTCTGGGTGGTCGCGTGGACGGTCAGGTAGATCGAGACGCGGAACAGGCGGGCTTGGCCGCGGGCGATCCGGGAGGCGAGTTCCTGGGCGTCCTCGGCGGCTACTTCGGCGCTCGGATCGAGGAGACGCCCGTGCTGCTGGTCGCTGCGCAGCCCGGACTCCAGCCGGGCCAGTTGCCGGCGCAGCCGATCAGCGGCCACCAGGGACGGCACTGGATCCACATGCAGCGACACGTCCAGACGGCCGGGATAGGTGAGCAGCGGCTCCAGCCACCCAGGCGTGACTTCTCGTGGGTACCCGTTGATGGCCAGCGTCGTGCACAGCCCGTCGCCGACTCGTAGGTGGGACGACCAGACCAGAATCGCGTCCGGCCCGAGCCCATCACGAGGTGCCTTCGTGCGTCGGATTTTCACCGGTGCTCTCCCCTCGTGATGACCTCGCTGGGCACGGCGAGCTGATCGGTACGAAGGGGCGGCGCGGCCGGGTCGAAGCAGGACGCCAGCACAGCGCTGGTGGCTTCGGCGTTCAGAAGCCTGACGGTGACCCCGCATGCCGGAAGCAGCCGCGTTGCCTCCTCCACCCGCCGAAGAGCCCGCGCCGCAGCAGCTTCTTGGCCGCCTCCGGAGGGTTCACGGACGATCAGCAGGACCTGGCGGCGTAGCAGGTCATGCTGGGCCGACAAGTCGGCGAGGAACGCGGCATGCTCGTGCGCGGCGGCCGTCAACGACGGGTGGGCAAGAGCGACGGCGCCCTCCACCAGCTCGTTGATCGTCGGAGCGAGGTCCAGGATCTGTGCCGGGCCCGACAGCGAGTTGAGCCAGCGCCCGAACGTCGCCACGAGCGCGTCCTGCTCCTCAGGCGTGCGCAGCGCGAAGCTGACTGTGGACACCTCCGCCACGGCGGCGACGCCGTCCGGGCCGAGATCGATCAATCCGTCACCGATCACGCCGCGAGCAGGAAGTCGCAGAGGCGCGGGCCGGGCACCGGATCGGGCGGTCACCCACGCCGGGGCTGCGGGAGCCTGCCCAGGGGTGCCGGTGAGGGCCTTCGGTGAGATCAGGTGGCGCAGCGCGGCCAGCAGGTACCGATCCAGCGGCACGCCGTCACGCCGCCCGATCGCCAGCAGCAGCCCCGCCACGGCGACCGGCAGCGCTCCGGCCCGCTATGGGTGCCCGAGGTCGGCGGCCCCATCGATCCCGCCAACGAGGCCCACGAGTTGATCATGTCGAAGTTCGGCGGGATCAGCAAGGGCGAGCGGAACCGTATCAAGCTACGGGTGCGCACCTCGATGGCCGCGCTCGCTCAGGTGGAAGGCCGCTACCTCGGCGGGCGACCTCCTTACGGATATCGCCTGGTCGATGCCGGGCCTCATCCGAACCCCGCCAAGGCTGCTGACGGCAAGCGTCTACGCCGCCTTGAGCCGGATCCGCTCACCGGGCCTATGGTGCAGCGCATCTTCGCCGAGTTTCTCGGGGGCAAGGGGTTGCTCGCGATCGCAGAAGGGCTCACCCGTGACGGCATTCTGTGCCCCTCGGCGTACGACCGGGCCAGGAACCGCCACCGAAGCGGGATCGCCTGGTCGAAGGCGGCGGTCCGGGCGATCCTGCTCAACCCTCGCTACACCGGCCGGCAGGTCTGGAACCGGCAGCGCAAGGATGAGGTGCTCATCGACGTCAATGACGGTGCCCTCGGCCACATGACCAAGCTGCGCTGGAACGACTCGGAAAGTTGGATCTGGTCCCAGCAGCCCTCACATGACGCGCTGGTGGAGGACGAGACCTTCGCGCGGGTTCAGGCGCTGCTGGCGGCCCCTCGGCGTGTGCAGGAGGGTCGCAAGCCTCGCAGGACTCCTCGTCCCTACGTTTTCCGCGGCCTGCTGTTCTGCGGAATCTGCGAGCGGCGCATGCAAGGCAGGTGGAACAACGGCAAGCCGCACTACCGGTGCGTGTTCCCGCGGGAGTATGCGCAGGTCAACCACATCGACCACCCACGCTCGGTCTACGTCAGAGAGGAACTGATCCTCAAGCCTCTGGACAAGTCGCTGGCCACGATCTTCGATCCCGTGCGCCTGCCGGACGCCGTCCGGGCGATGTCCGACGCCCAACTCGCTGACGATCACCGCCTGGCGGAACTCGAAACGGTCCGCCGGGCCGTGGCGGAGTGTGAGCGCAAGCTGACCTCCTACCGCGCCCTCGTCGATGCGGGGAGCGACCCGGCCGTGGTCGCCGGGTGGATCGCCGAGATGGAGGCGAAGCGAAAGGTTGAGCAGATGCGCCTGGACAGGGTGATGGGCAAGATCCCGAAGCGACTCACCGAAGGGGAGGTGGCCGAGATCGTGGCCACGATCGGAGACATGCGCAAGGCACTTCGTAACGCCGGTTCAAAGGACAAGGCAGAGGTGTACGGCGAACTCGGCCTGCGCTTGACCTATGAACCGGCCCGAAACGCAGTGATCGCCCAAGCTGAGCTTGGACGATCATGTACGAAAGTGTGTCCGAGGGCCGAACACCACCGGTCGCACATGGCCCACCGCCATCTCCAGCCCCATACACCGCATCCGGGTCAGCTGACCGATTGGAATCACGTACCCGATGGCAATTGAACGGGTGACCAGCGAACGTTTCCCGGTGATCGTTGATCGCGCTGGGTAGCACGCCGCCCGTCGCTGTTGATGTAGGCAAGGTCCCGGTACCTGTCGTACTTCGGCTCGCAGCTCAGAGCCGTGCTCGTGGGCGCGTGGTCAAGAGGCGAAGCGCGTTGCAGGGTCCGAAGTGGGGCCGTGATGCCCGCGCGGGACGACGGCTGGGTTGAAGGTTTCCCAGACGAGCATGAGGGGGATGGCGGCGGCGCGGATGAGGTAGGCCTTGGACGCGGTTTCGCGCTGGTTTGCGCTCCAGCGGGCCAGGCCGGTGCAGCGTAGGTGGCGGCTGTGATCGATGTCGTGGGCGATCAGGTTGAGTCCGAGTGGGCGGGCGGGGTCGGTGGCGATGCGTTGCATGAGGGGAGTGCTCGGTGGGGTGATCACCTCGTTGCGGGAGAGTGGTGTGTCGTGGTGATCGTGTAGCAGTGAGCGGCGAATGGTGACGGTGGCGTCGCTGGTGAGCTGCAGCAGGGCTCGCACGTCGCCGGGCATGCCAGCGGCGGGTTGGTCGGTCAGGCTCTGCAGGTGGACGCTGATCGGCCCGCCGGTGAGCGCTTCGAGCAGCAGGGTGGTCGAGCCGTCGCTGGCCAGCAGCATGCGGGTGATCGCGCTGGTGAAAGAGCTGGCCGGGACTGGCAGCAGGCCTGCGGGCCGGTAGGCCGGCGAACTGGTGTGCAGCCTGTGGGGCGGGGGCGCGTGGTCGGCGGGCGCGTCCTGCGGGCCGCCCGCGTCGCGAAGAGCGTGGGCGGGCGGCGGCGAGGCTGGTGGGCTGTGCGTCATGTCGGCTGGTTGGCCAGCAGTTGTCCTGGGGTGTTCGCCGAGTCGCTGACGTAGTAGTCCTTGATGGCCGCTGACCAGGCGTCGGTGGTGATACGGCCGCGCTGTCCTGCCAGCGCGGCGAAGAGCTGTCGCACCTGCGGCGGGGCGAAGCCGATGGCCGTCATGCAGGCGATGAACTCGCCCTGTTCGACCTGTCCGTCGTCGTCGGTGTCGGCCAGGGCGGCCAGGGCGCGGGCGTACGGCGAGCCGTACTGGTCGAAGTGGGCGGCGTCGGGGATGGCCGCCGCGTACTCCTGGAAGGTGACGGTTGCGTCGCCGTCACGGTCGCAGGCCGCGGCCAGGCCCTGCCAGAAGGTTCTGCATCCTTGCGTCAGGGCGTGGGCTTTGGCTGAGTCTCGGTTGGCGCTGAGGGAATCGAGAACGCGGTCGGCGAGCAGGGTGAAGTCGTCGCTCTGCAGGTGGCCGTTGCCGTTGGTGTCCAGCAGGGCGAAGCGGGCGCGAAGGCGGATCAAGCGATCGGTGGGGTCCGTCGGCATGTCGTGTCTCCTCGTTGGGCGGAAAGAGCGACGGAGGGTTGGCGAGGCCGCCTCAACCTCCATCACTCACTGAGTGTAATGTTAAAACTACTCTTGGCAACGATGAGGTAATGCCTTCTATCTGGGACACAGCCCCAGACCGCAAGGGAGGAACATCCAGGTGACCCGACCGGCTTCAGCGCCACACGATTCCCCCTATCTCCTCGGCGCCTCCAGCGCCGAACACCGGCGACTGCTGGCCCAGGGCACCCTCCTGCGCGAGGCCGCACAACATCTCCTCGGCCGCCTTCCGCTGCCCGCACCGGCCCGCGCCATCGACGTGGGCTGCGGCCCCTTGGGTATCTTGGACCTGCTCAGCGACACGGTCGGCCCGCACGGCACTGTCGTCGGCCTCGACAACAACGAGCAGATGATCATCTGGGCACGGCAGTCCATCGCCCAACTAGGCCTGGCCAACGTCACCACCACGCTGGGCACGCTTCACGGCGACAGCCAACCGGCCTTCGATCTGACCCACTGCCGGCTCCTGCTGATCAACAGCACCGACCCGGCGGCGATCGTGGCCTCAATGGCCGCAGCCACCCGCCCCGGCGGCTGGATCGCCGTACAGGAATACGACTGGGCCACCTGGCACTGCGACCCACCCCACCCTGCCTGGGACACGCTCAAAACCCTGCTCGCCCCGGTCTTCGGCGGGGACGTGCACATCGGCGCCCGGCTGGCGAGCCTGCTGCGCGATGCCGCAGGCTGCCAGGACGTCCACACCGCGGCGCACGCCCACTACTGGCGTGCCGCCAACCCCTGCCAAAGGCTACTGCTGCACTTCGTCGACCTGTTCGACGAGCGGCTCCGCGCCTGCGGCATCGACCCGCACACCCTGGCCACCCTGAAGCGCGAACTCGGCGGCCATCTCGCCCGCCCGGCCACCGTCGTGCGCGAGAGCCTGCTGGTACAGGCATGGGGCCGCAAGCCCTGACACGACAGTGCTGACCTACCGCAGAGCTTGCCAATACTGAGGTTGCCCCCGCGGCGGCATCGCCGTGTAAGACGGCACGTGAACCAACGTCTCGTCGGCGGCCCCTCTTCACCGTCCTCGCCCTGCGCCCCAATGCCGGGGCCGCCTGTCACGAGGCTGCCGTCGCCGCCGACCTGCTCGCCCACGAACGCGGGCCTGCCGATTCTGGCCGATGCCTGCCTACGCCGCCGCGAACCATGAACGGACGTTTCGGATGCAAGGCCTGCCAGCGTTCGACAACATGGTCGAAACGATCAAAGCTGCCCTGTAGTGCGGGAATCGACTGCGGACGGAAGGTGTGCCGCTCGAATATTGAGCTACGGGAAGGGTCTGCCGCGCCCGGTCGCGCCATCGTGCGCAGGCCGTCAGGAGCCAACGCGATGACGGCGCCACCGGCGCAGGCTGCCGCCCTCCGGGAGCGGGTCCTGGCGGCCGAACTGGAGACCGGCCTGTTCAACCGCTGTCGCCCTGCGCCCCAATGCCGGAACCGTCCATCACGAGGCCGCCGACCTGCTTGCCTGCGAACGCGGAGCGCTGCCGATGCTGCCTGCGCCGCCGCGAACGGTGAGTGAGCGTCCCGGATGCCCGTACCAGCTGGATTACGCCAGCGCCAGACCTCTGTGACGTCTGGCTCGGGAATGCTCCGGGGAGTCGGCCTCGTACTCGGCACCAGGTCGGCGGCGCAGATACCCCTTCCTCGGTCATGACGAGCTTGTGATCCCGCCGCAGGTAAGTGAGGGCGTGGGCGGCGAGCCGGTCGAGACTCAGCCCGTCTCGTCTGCCGAGTGCCAGTGCGCATCCGCAGGCGATCACCGGAAGGACGATCGCGACGAGCACCGGAACGGGCAACCGGTCACCGGCCATGAGATACACCCAGGCAGCCAGCACCGCGGTTCCGGCCAGGATCGCGACTTGCCGGACCGTCAAATTCGCAAATAGCTTGTCCGGCATCTCCACATCGGCCGGGATCTTCGCGACCAGCCGTTCCTTACTTGCGTGGCGCACGACGTGCCGCCTTTCCATGAGAGCGAGGCGCTTGGAGCCGCAACGCGACTGGTGGCGGACGGTGCGTCGGGCGGTGTGGCACGGGTGACTCGGACGGGGACGCATCGTTCGGCGGCCTGTCGCGGCGGACGATCGGTCGGTGATGCCGCGTCGGCTGGGGCAGGGGATGGCCGGTTGGGCTGGACGGGTTCCCGACGCCCCCGCCCGGCCCGTGGGGCCGTGCTGGGCGGCTCCCCGGCGACGAACGATGAACACGGGCGTTTCCACCGCCGACGCCGCCACCGGCGCTACTGGCGGCCGTTCCCGGAGGACGACGCGGGCGGCGTGGCATCCCCGCACATGGCCCGCCCGCATTCGGCCCCCGCCTACCTGGACCACCGCCCGGACCACCGCCCGGAGGACCGCTGGGCCCGCCTCCGCCACCCCAGGGCGGAGTAGGCGGTTTGGGTGGCTTGGGACGACGTGCGGCACGGGCGGCACCGAACCCCTTACCGAGCAGCATGCCCAGTCCGCGATAGACCACCAGCGACTTCACCAGACGGGAGAGTGTCCGGGGCTTGCTCGCCTGCCAGATCGTCCGCGCGACCCACCCGGGAATCTTGAGCAGCACGAACAGCAGGCATATGGCCATGAGCAGGTCGGTCATATCAGCCGTCGACGGGATCCAGAACGAGTCGTCGTCGGCCGGGTTCGCGGAGAACAGCAGCTGCAGCGCCGTGACGAGCACGAGCGACTGGCAGATCTGAATCGCCAGTAGCCCGGTGAAGGCCCGCCACCACAGCCGGGCGATCCCCTCGGTCATCGGCAGTGCATGCAAGATCAACGCAAGGGGCGCCGCCACGATCACGACCATGGTGAGGGCGATCCGGACGATGTAGGTGAACAACACGCCGACCGCCAGGACGACCACCACGAGCGCCACGATCGCGAAGAACACGCCCTTGAGGGCGATCCCCGCGAGGACGGCTTTCTTGATCGCGTCGAACACCAACTCCGGATCGATCCGACTGGCTCCGTCGGCTAGGAACGCCTGGCTCAACCCGTTCGCCAGAGTGATCGCGTACGTGATCGCGATGAGGCTCAGGTTCGCGGCCAGGAACGCCCACACGAGCCGCGGCAGCAGCTCACGCGCCGAGATCCCTCCAGGCAATGCCAGCCCGACCATGAGCATCACGCCCGCGACCGTCACCAGCAGCAAGAAGCACGTGTTCGCGATCGTCCGCGACAGCTCTCACAGTTGCTTGGCCCGTGCCATCTCCGGAGAGTCCAACTCCGGCGTCGCCAGCACGGTCGATCCGAGCATCTCGAACACCGGCTTGGTCGCCGACTCCACGAGATGCGTGAACCATTCGTCGATCGCCTGACGGGCCTCGCACGCCACGTCGATGAACCCGCAGTCCGGTGCAGGCGGGGCCACGGCTGAAGGCGACGGCACCGGGCTGGGAGTAGAGGAAGGCGTTGGAGTCGGTACGGGCGTCGGGGTCGCGGCAACCGCGGGCCCGCTCACCAGTGCCGAGACGAGCGCGGCACCAACCGTCAGCAGGGCGAACAGCCCGAACCCTCTGAGACGGGTGAGGGCCGTCACGTCAGGAACCCACGATCCGCTGAAGGATCTCCACCAGGACCGGCGCGAGCATCGCCACCCCGAACCCGAGCGCCCCATACCGAAGCGTCTTCTTGGCGGCCTCGACTTCCCCAGGGTCACCGCCTGCCAGGATGTAGCGAACGCCGCCGATGGTGAAGAACAGTGTGGCCAGCCCGACGAGCAGCCCGATCACCACGTTCCGCAAGTTGGTGATGACCTGGTCGAGCGAGGCGGAGGCGAGGTTGGTCATCGCCTCGGCGACCCCCGGCACGGTCAGCGCGGCCACCACACACCCGCCTGTCCACAGCAACGAAGCGGCACCACGCCGGGTCCAGCTTGTACCTGCTGGAACCTTGATAACGAACAACGGACACGGCCGAGACGGCTTCATGACATGGCTCCTGAGATGAGATGGTCCTGGCCTGGCCGTCAGTCGTGATCACAGCCCGGAGCGGGCCGGGATGGGTGTCCTCCTTCAAAGGACGAGGGACGATGAACTCGATGGGAACGGGCAACCGCCCCCCCAGAACTCCGCCCCGAGCCGTGATCACGGCTGACATAGATGAACCACCGGCTCAGCCCGCGACATTGGAGGCCGGCCCGTCACAGCTGACCGAGACTTGACCCTCCTCGATCGCCCGCGCCAGCCGTGCCTCCGCCGCCCGCCGCCGCTTGTAGAGCCGATCCGCGGGAACGCCCAGCCGCGCCGCGTACGCCCGCAGCGCCTGGCCCTCCAAGCGCGTCGCGTTGATCAGCTTCGCCTCGTCCGGTGTGATGACACGGCACCGGACGGCCTCGGCGAGCACCATGAACGGCTCCGTGCTCACAGTCACCTGTTCCGGTGTCTCGGCGCATATCTCGATGGAGGCGAGCTCACGCGCTCGAACCCGAAGCGCGCCCTTCCTCGCCCACAGCAGCAGTCGGGGCAGGATGTTCGGCCGGTCGAGATCGATCCGGCGGAGCTGTGCGACGAAGTTCGTCACCATCTCCGAGACGATGTCGTCGATCACGTGCGCTGGGCAGCCCTGTGTGGTGCGCGAGGCCAGATTCTTCAGCCCTGGCATCGCCACCCCCACGCACCCGATCACCCAGGCCGGACCATCGCGCCGCGAACGCCGCACCAGATGTGCCCAGACGGCGTCCTTCAGCTCGTCGCCGGCCTGCGGCGTGAGCAGTAGTTCCTTCAGCTCGCCGAGATCGATCGGACGCTGGGGCACTCCATGCCCGATGGAGCGGCCGTCCACCGAGAGCGGACGCGGACCGGCGATCAGGAGCCGAAACGCGCTATCCGCCGCGCTCAGGGCGTTCTGGTTGAAGGTCTTCGAGGTCGTGCTGTCCTGCAGGTCGATGGCCATGGTGTCTCTCCGTGGATCGAGCCGGATTGGTCGATCCAGGTCTCGACCACCGGATGGGGAGAAGTCGGAGCACCAGAGGAAGAAGCGCAGACACCATGAACCGACTCAGACGCTCCCATCGCTCCTCTGACCAGGGGCGATAGCCACGCCCCGAAGCGGGGCTCACGGATCACACCAAGCTGGCCAAGCCGCCTCTGACCTGCTGGTACGTACTTCACCGAGTGAGCCGTCAAAGTTCTTGCCAAGCCGACGCGTTGAGCGTTCCGACGGCGGGTGAGAGCGGGTGCGCTTCAAAGCTGGCACCAGCGGCTGACTGGTCGTTCGCGGAACCCCGGTGATCGCCAAGCTCTCGTCGAGGGCTTGGCGATCACCACATGCCCGAGCTGCGATGCGGCCTCGGCGTGGGACAGTACCTGGAGGCGGTCAGCCCTTGACGGTGAGGAGCGGGCGCAACTCGGCCACCGGGTCCGCCACCCCGCCCGCGTGCAGGCTCGACACCACCGGCCCGATGTCCTTGTACGCCCACGGTGCTTCCTGTTTGAGGTCGCGCCGCCAGGCCGCCATCACGTCCGCGCGGCGCGCAACGATCGGATCGCGGTGGTCCAATGGCGTGACCACACGGAACTCCCGCAGGAACGCGTCGAGGTCGCGGTCGCCGGCCCCTGCAGTGGCGCCGCGCGGGACGCGCCGTCCGGCACCGTGGCAGGCGCTGGCCAGCGTGCGGGGGTTGCCGTGGCCGCGCAGCAGGTAGCTGGACGCTCCCATCGACCCGGGCACGATCACGGGCTCGCCCCACATCGCGTACGGGCCGCCGGTCATCTGCTCGTGCCCGCCCGCTGGCGTCGCGCCTTTGCGGTGGACGACGCGGTCGGCGTTCTGCCAGAACAGGTTGTGCGGCGCGTCGTAGACCAGCCGAGCCGTCATCTGGCCGCATTCGGCGGCGAGGCCTGCCCGCATGGTGAGGGCGAGGAAGAACCGGTTGCCGGCAGCGAAGTTGGCGGCGTTGCCAAACGCGTCCAGGTAGCGGCGCCGGGCGGGGGCCGTACGCTCGTCCAGCAGGAAC
Source organism: Nonomuraea antimicrobica (assembly GCF_039536965.1). NCBI lineage: Bacteria > Bacillati > Actinomycetota > Actinomycetes > Streptosporangiales > Streptosporangiaceae > Nonomuraea > Nonomuraea antimicrobica. The sequence continues at coordinate 100,000 of NZ_BAAAZP010000224.1, forward strand.
GGCAGGATCTGGTTGCGGGGCCGCGACAACCCCGGTGGCCAGGTCTGACGCAGCCGATCCAGCGCCGTGGCGTTGGCCTGGTGCCCCAGCGACAGGGAGCCGCTGTGCACCATCAGGACGACCGCGCCCTCTGCCAGCCCCCACGCGTACGCGGCGGCGGGATCGTGGACCCGTGCCACATACTGCAGCTCGGCGAAGTGGTTGCCGCCGCCGATGCTGCCGATGAGGCTGTCGTGGCTGGCGGCCGTGTTGGTGCCCGCGCTGGTGATCCAGTCGGCGAACGCCTCGGCGGTGCCGGTCGGGTACGCCGGGGCGTGCATACGGTCCAGGCAGTCCTCGGCGTCGGTGGGCTGGTGGCCTTGCCAGGGGGCGTCGCCGGTGAGCAAGAGCCCCGGAAGCCCGTCGCGCAGGAGGGCCTCTCGCTGGGCGGGAGTGAGGGCGATACGGCGACCGCCCTCGAAGAACAGGTGCCTCAGCCGCCGTTCCAAGGCGTCCAGGCGCGGCCGTACCTGCTCCACGGTGAGCGAGGTGACCTCCAGCCGCATGCCGCAATTGACGTCGTTGCCGACCGCCTGCGGGAGCAGCGCGCCCTCGGTCTCGACGACTGTGCCGATCGGGATGCCCGCGCCCTTGTGGAAGTCGGGTGTGAGGACGAGGCGGACCATGCGGGGCGGAGGGCCGTCGTGGCCGGGTACGGTCTCGGCGAGGCGGGCGAGGGTGTCGGCGGTCTCCAGGACGGACAGCACTTCGTCGACGGCGGCTGGTTCGAGGGGCACGCGCTCGTCGGCGCAGATGTCGACGGGGACGTCCCAGGGGTTGGGGAGGGTGAGCCACTGCTCGTCGCGGCGGACGAGACGGCGGTCCTGACGGATGCGCATGATGGTGAAGTCCTTTGGGCTGCTGAAAAAGTGAAGGCAGGAGCGCGCGCGGTCGAGAGCGCGCCGAAGGAGACGACGGAACGGGACCGTCGTTGTGGGCCTCGTGGTTCAGCAGCCGCGAGGTGAAGGCGTGTCCGACCGTAGCGCGCCTCGTGCCGCCCGCGCCACGGATTTACGGCCGGGGCCCCGGGGACGCGTACGAGGTCGCGTCTCCGCTCCAACAGGCGGCGGGTGATCCGTGGAGAGACCGCGGCGCCGCCTGCCGCCACGCTGTGGATCGCGGTCGGCAGTTTCTCGGGCCTCGCGTTCCTCGGCAAGAAGCCCGAGGCTGCGGCCTTGAGCCCGACCAAGGCGTACCCGTCCAGGTCGAAGTCGTCAGGATGAGCACACGCGAGCGGCGGGAAGTCCCTGACGATCCTGCGGGTGGCCTGGATGCCGTCCATACCTGGCATGTTTGACACGAACAGAAGGGGTGCCACTCCCAGCAGCCCGATGGCTGCGGCAATCAGCCTGCCGCACTACACCGGCAACCGCGTGAATCCTCGAATCACTTACGAACCGGACCACTAAGCAGCTCACCGCACAGCTCTTCTGGGACGCGGACGGTTCCAATCAGCCCTGATCATCTGGTGTTTCAGTGCATGGGAACGGGTGACCGTCGCGGGTCACTGTAGATGAACAGGAACGAAGGACCGCGGTCGAAGGGTTCGCGGGCTGCTGAGAGGCGGTTGGTGCCACTCTCGGTGTGGTTGTGTTCCGACACCACGCCCGAAACGTCCAAGGTCAAAGACAGTCCGCGCGCTACCGAGGCGGCATGTGGGCGGCATCGCCAGGCCGTGGGGCGGGAACTGGCGCGGCATCTGATCGGTGCCTGCACCCGTCCGGGTGGGATCGTCGCGGACGTCTTCACGACGAGCGAAACAGTGCTCGTCACGGCAGCGGAGATGGGACGGCTGGGAATCGGGTGTGTTCCGCGCCTCCCGGTCGCCCAACACCTCGTCGGCCGTCTGCGGCAGGAGCTTTCGGCGGATCAGCGGGCGGCGGTGAGGCTACGCCCCAACGGGCCGGATGAGCTTCGGAAAGCGCTGCTCGGTCTTGAGGGCCGGGTTGAGTTGCTGATCGCGGCGCTTCCGCCCTATCCAGAGTCCGGCTGGCCGGCCAGCCCGGCGTCGGCGTCTTGTCCCTCGTGCAGGGCGGAGCAACCGACGCTTGTGATGCCGGACCTCGGTCGGTTCCTGGAGGACGCGCGGCAGGTTCTCGCGCCCGGCGGCTACTTGGCGGTAATCACGACGGCACGGCATGATCGGGGGAGGTTGGTGGACCTCACGCCGGGGATCATTCGGCGCGCGGCCGGGGTTGGGCTGGCCTTCGTGCAGCACGTCATCGCGGTGCGTGTCCCGGTCGAGGGTGACGCGCTGGTCGTTCAGCCTGGTCCGGCGGAGATGGCGCAGCTTCGCCGTGCTCAATCTGCGGAGCTGCCGCCGGTCGTGTCGGTGCATGCGGATGTCTGTCTGTTCGCTCGTAGCACCGGAGGTGCTCGATGAACGAGAACGTTCTGCCGTCGGTGCTGGCCACGGGCCAGTTGCAGTCGCGGGTTCAGCGGCGTGGCAGGTATGTGGCGGAGTCGATGAGGCATCCGGGCAAGATGCTCCCGTCGATCGCCTCCCAGGTCATATCCGCATTCACCGAACCGGGTGAGCTGGTGGTGGATCCGATGTGCGGGATCGGGACCACGCTGGTGGAGGCGGTGCACCTGGGGCGGCACGCGGCCGGGATGGAGTACGAGGCGGACTTCGCCGGTCTTACCGCTGCCAACGTCCAGTACGCCCGCTCGCAAGGGGCCACAGGATTCGCTCGGGTGGCCTGTGGCGACGCCCGGAACATCGCCACCGTGCTCGGGGACCTGCGGGACATGGCCGCACTGGTGCTGACCTCTTCTCCCTATGGGGTGCGCACGCATGGTCATGTCCATTGCGGGAGCCGAGAGGGCGGCGGGCCGGTGAAGAAGTCGAACCACCGCTACTCCACCGACAAGGGCAATCTTGCGCATCAGCGCTTGCCGCAGCTGATGGAGGGCTTCGGGCGGATCTTGACCGGGTGCGGGGAACTGCTGCGGCCTGGCGGAGTCGTTGCGGTGACGGTTCGGCCGATCCGGGTCGATGGGCGGCTCGTCGACCTTCCCGGTCAGGTCATCGAGACCGCGGAGGCGGCTGGCCTGGTGCTCACGCACCGATTGGCGGCGTTGCTGTGCGGGCTGCGGGATGGCCGGTTGGTGAACCGGGCGTCGTTCTTCCAGATGCTGGAAACCTGGAGAAGCCGGGAGCAAGGGCATCCCGTGTGCGCCGCGGCCCACGAGGACCTCCTCATTCTGAGGAAGCGAGGTGGCGAATGTTGAGCGGCGCGGTACACGGCGGCACGACGGACAAGCAAGGGTTCTCTGCGTTGTCCACAGGCTGTGCGCGGCGGTGTGTGTCTGGACGGGCCTTTGGCTGGGACCGAGGCCGTGTCCAGGGCGTGGTTGACATCGGTCGTCGAGGCGAGCGGTCATGTAGGACCGCCGGTGATGGGCGGGCCCGTAGGGCCCGATCCGGTCGCCGGTGGGCGTGGGTGCTCGTTCCGAGCTGGAGCGCCTCATGAGCAGGGCAAGCGGCGGACTGCGTGTGATCGTGCCGGGGGAGGAGCTCAGGCTCACTCCCGGCAAGCGGCTGGCGTGTTGCTGCGGATCCTGCTCAAGAACGCCGCCCGCGTGAAGCAGTCGCAGACCGTGAAAGAGGAGCAGGGGACATGACGACCAGGTTCGGCTTCTATGGCCGGGTATCGACCGAGGACAACCAGGACCCGGAGGCATCGAGGGCCTGGCAGTTGCACCGGGCACGGGCGTTGATCGAGTCGCGGGGCGGGGAGATCGTCGCCGAGTTCTTCGACATCGACAAGTCCCGCTCGATTCCCTGGCAGCTCCGCCCACACGCGGCGGCACTCATCGAGGAGCTGAAGGACCCACGGCGGGGCTTCGACGCCGTGGTGATCGGGGAGCCACAGCGAGCTTTCTATGGCAACCAGTACAGCCTGACGTTCCCGTTGTTCGAGCACTTCGGCGTGCCGCTGTGGGTACCGGAGGTCGGTGGGCCGATCGATCCGGCGAACGAGGCCCACGACATGATCATGGGCGTCTTCGGCGGGTTGTCGAAGGGCGAGCGAAACCGGATCAAGATCCGGGTGCGGGCCGCGATGGCGGCGATCACCGCGACCGAAGGCAGGTTCCTGGGCGGGCGTCCGCCGTACGGGTACACGCTCCAGGACGCCGGTCCGCACCCGAACCCGAGCAAGGCCGCCGACGGGCGGAGGCTGCGGCGGTTGGTGGCCGATCCGGTCACCTCCCGTGTGGTGCGGTGGATCTACAGCGAGTTCCTCAAGGGACGCGGCTATCTGGACCTCGCCGAAGACCTGACGATGCAGGGCATCCTCTCGCCGTCGGCCAGTGATCCCGGGCGGAACAAGCACCGTGATCAGCAGGCCTGGTCGAAGTACGCCGTCCGGGTGATCCTCACCAACCCGCGCTACACCGGCCACCAGGTGTGGAACAAGCAGCGCAAGGATGAGGTCCTGCTGGACGTGGAGAACGTCGCCTTGGGGACGACGACCAAGCAGCGGTGGAACACCAAAGATCAGTGGATCTGGTCGGAGCACCCGGTCCATGACGCGCTCGTGAGCGTCGAGGTGTATCAGCGGGTCCAGGAGCTCCTTGCCAAGCGGGCGAACGGCCAGTTCAGTCACCGTCCGCACCCGACCGGGCGCCCGTACGCCTTCCGCGGGGTGCTGTTCTGCGGGTACTGCGAGCGCCGGATGCAGGGCAACTGGAACAACCAGCAGGCCTACTATCGGTGCCGCTTCCCCGCCCAGTACGCCATCGTCAACGATCTCGACCATCCCAAGGTCGTCTACCTACGGGAGGCGGAGATCCTTGACGAGGTCGACGGCTGGCTGGGAAGCGCGTTCGGGCCACACTCGCTGGAACGCACGATCGAGGCCATGGCCGAGCAGGCGATCGACCCGAACGAGGCGGCCCTGATCGACCTGCGCAAACGCCTGTCGAAGTGTGATCGCAAGCTAAGCCAGTACCGCTCCGCACTCGACGCCGGAGGCGACCCAGTCGAGATCTCCTTGTGGATCAACGAGACAAAGAGCGAACGTGCCCGCCTGGAAGGGGAGCTGAAGGCGGTCCCGACCGCGCAGCGCATCACCATCGCGGAGATCCGCTCGATGATCGAGGAGGTCGGGGATCTGGTGCGGCTGGTCGCCGGCGCGGACCCGGACGACAAGGCCGAGCTCTACACCCGCCTTGGGTTGAAGCTCACCTACTACCCAGAAAAGCAATATGTGGAGGCCCGGATCGATCCGGAACCCCCACATGTGCGATCGGTGTGTGTCCGAGGCCGGTCTTGAACCGATCGCCTATCTTTTGGGCGGTTTCGACGCTCCGTGGCTGGACGTCTCGTGCCTGGAATAGGCATCCACGAGGCCGCGCCTGAACTCAACTCGACCAGATCGAGTCTGGCTGCGCGGCACACCCCCCATACCGGGGAAGCCCAGCGACTGCCCATGCGGGATCTTCAGCAGACGATCTATGCGCCCGCGACAGCGGCAGTACGGCGGCCAGGGCTCGGTGACGGCAACACCGAACCCCGGCCTGTGACCCAGCACCCTGACCAAACCAGGAGCCAGGCCATGCGCAACCTTTCCACACAACCAAATGCCGGGGAGACGCTGTCTGCGAAGGCGGCCCCGATCAAGCGCACCCGACGCTTCTTGACCAACCTCTTCCAAGCCGATCGCGAGGACACCGCGCCGATCGCCACAACCCCCTCCAACGTCGGCACAGGTCGACTCGGAGATCGGGTCATCCTCGGCTGCGCGGTGGGCGTCCTTCTCGCGGTCGCCGGCGCGGCGGCCTACGTCTCGTACCACCACTTCTACGGCCTGGCCATCGCTCTGGGGGAGCGGCACGACATGGCCGTCCTCTATCCAGCGATGTCTGATGGCGTGATCGTCATGGCTTCGCTCGTGATGGTCTACTGCTCGCGCCGTCGGATGCGTGTGCCAGTGCTGGCGTGGGTTGCACTCGCCCTGGGAGGCGCGGTGACGCTGGCGGCGAATGTGGCGCACGGCTGGTCCGGAGGTCTCGGATCTCGCCTGGTCAGCGCCCTGGCGCCGCTGGCTTTCGGCGCTGCGTACGAACTGCTGATGTGGATTGTCCGCAACAACCGCCAACCGGTTGAGGAGATCTCGACGGACAAGCATGTGTGCCAGCCCGTCGAGACCCTCGTCGAGGTGGCGCGCGAGGTGCCGATACTGCCTGCCGACCGGTACGAGGCTGCACGGCTCAGCTACATCGACAGCCTCGGCGAGGGCAAGCAGCGCCTCGGCCGCCGTCCGTTGATGAGCCGGTGGGGGATCGAGCAGCGCGAGGCGGAAGAGATCATCGCGGAGGTGGATAGGGAGCAGGAGCGGGCCACCGAGGCGAAAGGACCTCAGAGGTCCGGCGTGGAGACTGCGGTGCCGCCGAGCGAAGCGCGTGAGGTGGACGCGGCGTGAAGGACATCCTCACCCCCGCTACGTGTGTGTGCCTGTTCCTCCTCTGCGCTCCGCGCGAGGCGACTCCGGAGGCCCGAAGCATGAAGCAGGTGTGGGCGGCCATCCAGCCGGCTGTTGGTGCCCACACGTCTTTCACCGCGGCCCACGTCACCGTAGTGCTCGTGCTGCCCATCCTCGTGGACCTGTGCCGTCTCTCCGGGTACCGGGTGGAGGCCGTACAAAGCTTCGGCGAGGTGCTCGCCGTGCATGCCGAGATCATCAGATCGTTGGTCACCCGGACAGGGGTGAGGGCGTGACCGTGACGGAGGAGATGCACAACGGCATCATCGCCGACCTCCGGGAGGAAACCTCGCCACTCGCCCACGAAACCGCCGCCACCACCGGCCTGGAGAAGTCGACGGAAGGGAGTGCGAACGAGAACGATGTTCTTGAGGGCGCGGTCGTTCTGGTTGACCAGCCGCATCGGTCTGGGCAGGTGGACCTCCTCGCCGAGTTGGCTGTGCGCAGGCAGGAGCGGTCGCCACTGGTTCCGGTGTGGCTGAGGTCGCGGGCTGATGCCTTGCATGTGGTCAAGTGGCAGGCCGAGCACGCCGGTTACGTGTTCGCCTATCACCTGCTGCGAGCACCGAAATACGCGGTCAAGCTCTTGGCCCGAACCCCGGCAGGCGCCTGGCGACTGCTCGTCGAGCTGGTCCGCTGGCTGTTGGATCTGGAAGGCCACCCGGTCCGGCGCGCGGCCGTGTCGAAGGAGCAAGCCGCCGAGTATCTCGCGCTCTCAAGGCAGCGCGACAACCGGGTCAAGGCTCGACTGTGGACCCTTCTCATCGGCGCCGTCACGTTGATAGTGGCGGGCATCCTCGTGGCGGTGGTCACGCCGACCTGGGTTCACTGGGCGATTGTGGGCATGCTCATCGGGGTGCTCGGCGCGCTCGGGTCACCCGCCGACCAGCCACTGCTGGACCGGGCCGTCGTCCCCGCCCGCGTGCGCAAACTGACCAGTGACCAGGTGCTGGACGCGCTTGGCTCGCTCGGCATCTCGGCCGTCAACCAGGCGCTCGGCAAGAAGGGCCGCGGCATCACTTTCCCGGCTCCGATCATGCGGGACGGGCCGGGCTGGAGGGCCGAGGTGGATCTCCCGCTCGGCGTGACCGTGTCCGAGGTGCTGGACAAGCGCGACAAACTCGCCTCCGGCCTGCGCCGCGCGCTCGGCTGCGTGTGGCCCGAGCCGGTGTCGGAGGAGCACCCCGGTCGGCTGGTGCTGTGGGTGGGCGATCAGGAGATGCGCAAGGCCCGGCAGCCCGCCTGGCCGCTGGCCAAGTCAGGGCAGGTCAGCCTGTTCGAGCCCGTCCCGTACGGCAACGACCAGCGCGGTCGGCCGATCTCGATCCTGCTCATGTTCGCCAACGTGCTCATCGGCTCTATGCCGCGCTATGGCAAGACGTTCGCGCTGCGGGTGCTGCTGCTGGCCTGCGCGCTGGACCCGCTGGCCGAGCTGCGGCTGTTCGAGCTGAAGGGCACCGGCGACCTGTCGGCGCTGGAGAAGGTGGCGCACCACTATGCCAAGGGCGCCACCGACTCCGCCAAGGCGGCGTGCGTCGCCTCCCTGGCCGACGTGTACGCCGAACTCGACCGGCGGGCGGAGGTCATCGACGGCCTGCCGCGCCACGAGGCACCCGAATTCAAGATCACCCCGGAGTTGGCCGCGCGGCGTGATCTCGGCCTGCACCCGGTGGTGGTCGCGATCGACGAGTGCCAGGAGTTGTTCGCCGACGACGAGTACGGCGAGGAAGCGGCCAAGTACGCCACCGCGATCATCAAGCGCGGCCCGGCCCTCGGGATCATCCTCATCCTGGCCACCCAGCGCCCGGACAAGGACAGCCTGCCCAAGGCCATCAGCGCGAACGCGGGCATCAGGATCTGCCTGAGGGTGATGGGCTGGCAGGAGAACGACATGATCCTCGGCACCGGCATGCACCAGGCCGGGGTTAAGGCCACCATGTTCACCCTCAACGACAAGGGCATCTCCTGGGCGGTCGGCATCGCCGAGGATCCGGTGATCGTCCGGTCGGCCTACCTCGACGGTCCCACCTCCGAGCTGATCGCCGATCGCGCTCACCAGCTCCGCCAGGCGGCCGGGATGCTGTCCGGCCAGGCGATCGGCCAGCAGCCGCCCCAGCGGGTCTCCTACGACCTGCTGGCCGACATCCTGGCCGTGACCACGGCCAAGGAGGAGAAGATCTGGAACAGCGCGGTCGTGGAGCGGTTGACGCAGTTCCGGCCAGACGCCTATGGCCAGTGGGCGGACCTGGAAGACGACGCCAAGACCGCCACCTTGACTGCCCGCCTGAAGGAGTACGGAGTCAAGACAGACGACACCTGGGGCCGCGACAGCGCTGGTAATGGTCGCAATCGAAAGGGCTTCAACCGCGCCGATGTCGCCGAGGCTTACGGACAGCGGAAGACCCAGCTCTAGCCTCCGTGTCACCTCGTCGGAACGCCCCTGGGAGTCCGTTCCAGGGGTGCTTCCCATGACGCCGCTGAGATGCTAGGCCACAGGTCACGGCGAGGTTTCACCGCTAGCAGTCCCGCTAGACCTAGCGGGCCAGGTGCTAGAAACCTCCTCTCTTTCCGCGTACTCGACCCAGGCCAAGGGTTCCCTGCCTAAGTGTGCGAGGTGCAGTTCATCTGCACGCACAACGCCGGACGCTCGCAGCGGGCGCCCGCTCTCACCGACCACCACGCCCAAGGCCGGGGGCGGGCCCGCATCCGGCCGCACGGCTGGAGCCTGTCGTGGAGGAGGCCTGGCCGAGATCGGGCTGGACGCCTCGGCCGAGTTCCCCAAGCCGCTCACCGACGACGTGGTCAGGGCCGCCGACGTCGTCATTACCGTGGGCTGCGGCGGCGCCTGCCCGGTCTACGTCGGCAAGCGTTACCTGGACTGGGATCTGCCCGACCTGGTTGGAAGAGCTTGGCTGAGGTGTACGCGATCCGTGAGGTGGTCGACGCCCGCATGCGTGATCTTCTGGACGAGTCCGAGTTGGGAGCTTGGGAGTTGGGCCCATTCCACTCAGCGACCGCCTTCCTGAGAGGTGTTGGGGTGTCGCCCGCCGGAGCGCTGAGCGGCCGACACGTATGAGGGGTGTCCGGATGTGGACACACGTTTCTGGCCGGACGCCGGTAAACCAGGCGCATTCTTGGAACGTCCCACAGCGTCCGTATCCGTTTCTCAGGAGCCGCCATGGGTTACCCATCCCAGCCGCAAGGGCCGTACGGCCAGCAGCCCCCATCACAGCCCTACGGCTACAGCGGCCCTCAACCGCAGCCCGGGTACGGGCAGCCGCCGACTCCTCCGCCCCCGCCGCGTCGCAGCAACACGGGCCTGATCCTCACGCTGGCGATCGGGATCCCGCTCCTGCTGCTCGGCGGGTGTGCCGCCGTGGTGCTGGTCTTCGCCCCCAGCAGCAGAGACGCGGTGGTGACTGAGGCCGACCCCGGCCGCGAAGCGGTCTTACCGTCCAGCCAGCCGTCGGCGGAACAGGCTCAGGAGCAACAGCCCGCGCAGCAGCAGCCGTCCACGGCCACAGTCGGCGGGTCGATCACCCTGGAGGGGATGGACCCGGGCCTGAAAATGACCGTGACCGTGACCCGCGTGGTTGACCCGGCCACTGGCGATCAGTTCTCCAAGCCTCAGACGGGCAAACGGCTCGTTGGCGTCGAGGTGACGCTGGCGAATGCGGGCACGGCGGTGTACAGCGACTCTCCGACGAATGGGGCGATGTTGATCGACGGGGAGGGCCAGCAGTACCGCTCCACGTACCACACGGTCCAGGAGGGGCAGGGCTTCGGCGGGTCGGCGACGATCAACACCGGGGATTCGCGCAAGGGCGTGATCGTGTTCGAAGTGCCCGAGTCGGCGAAGCTTGGGAAGCTTCAGTTCGGGCTGGACAGTGGGTTCGCTGATCAGAAGGGCGAGTGGACGCTCAGCTAACGTCCGTGCCGCTGCGCAGGCGCTCCACCTCGGCGCGCATCTCTCATTCTCGGAGCGAGCGTCCTCCAACGCTACGGCGTGGAGGTCGACCTCGTACTGTGCGTCCGCGAGGCGCTGGCGCAGCCGCTCGATGACACGGTTCGGGTCAACGGTCTTGTTCATGATCGGCTCGCCTTCATCCGTCCGGCCAGGCTCGCGGTGGCGATTGCGTCGCCCTCGCCCTTGGCCAGCAACACGACGCGGGTGGTCCAGTCCATGATGTCGCTGGCCACACCCATGTCTCCGCGCAGCCCATGCATGGTGAGGTCGTCGCCGTCGGTGTGCCTGTTCGACCTGCGCTTGACGATCACCGTGTCCGGGGTGGCGTTGTACAGGCTCGTCGCCGGGCCGGCGTCCAGCCCGGCCTGGCCGTTCACCCGCCACTCAGCACCTTTGCTGTTGCAGATGTAGGAGATCGCCTTGTACCGGGACTCGTACACGTGGCAGCCGTGTACGTGCCCGCGATGCCGCTGAACAGGGTGCCCTCGACGACGGCCATACCGCTGCCCAGGATGGCCCTGATGGCGTTCGCGAACGTCTGCGCGGTGATGGCGACCGGTGTCTCCAGGAGGTCACCCTTGCCGTCCGAGTCGGCAAGCCACAGGCTCATGCCCTGGCCGCTGACTACCTTGCGAAGGTGGTCCACCGACTTGCCAGTGAGCACTCCGACGTAGCGGGCCATGTCGAGCAGTTCGCCGCGGTACTGCGCAGGCTCGACACGGCCGGGTACTCACCCCGCAGCACCAGCACGCATAGAGGCATGTCAATATAGATGTACGTCGAATCCAAGGGGAGGGTGTATGGAGCTGCTGCAGATCCTGGAGTGCAGCCCGTCGCTGGTGCGCGAGCCGCTGGACGGCGAGCAGGCCGCGGCGGTGGCCCGGGTGTTCAAGGCGCTGGGCGATCCGGTGCGGTTGCGCATCGTGTCCATCGTGGCCAGCCATTCCGGGGGCGAGGTGTGCGTGTGCGACATCAACGACGCCTTCGATTTGTCCCAGCCGACGATCAGCCACCACCTGAAGGTGCTCAAGGACGTCGGCTTGCTCGTCTCCGAACGGCGCGCGTCCTGGGTGTACTACCGGCTGGTCCCCGAGAGGCTGGCCGAGTTGTCCGTCCTGCTCACTCCCGCCACTATCCCGGCCGCAGCAGGCGCCGGCGTCTGAGAGAACGTTCATGACCTCCACTAACCCGGCCACCCCGGCCACCTCCGCGGAGACGGCGCACGCGCGCGGTGTGATCGCCGGCCTGTCCACCTTGGATCGTCTGCTGCCGGTCTGGATCGGCGCCGCGATGGCCGCAGGGCTGCTGCTTGGCCGCCTGGTGCCCGGCTTAGGCTCGGTGCTGGATGCGGTGAAGATCGGTGAGATCTCGCTGCCGATCGCGCTCGGGCTGCTGTTGATGATGTATCCGGTGCTGGCCAAGGTTCGCTATGACCGCCTGCACTCCGTCACCGGCGACCGGCGGCTGCTTGTCTCCTCGCTCGTGTTGAACTGGGTCCTCGGGCCCGCGCTCATGTTCGCTCTCGCCTGGATCTTCCTGCCTGATCTGCCCGAGTACCGTACCGGGCTGATCATCGTCGGGCTGGCCCGGTGTATCGCCATGGTGCTCATCTGGAACGACCTGGCCTGCGGTGACCGTGAGGCCGCCGCCGTGCTGGTGGCGATCAACTCGATCTTCCAGGTGGTCGCGTTCGGCGCGCTGGGGTGGTTCTACCTGCAGGTGCTGCCTGGTTGGCTCGGGCTGTCGCAGGCGGCTCTGGACGTGTCGGTCTGGGACATCGTCCAGTATGTCCTGATCTTCCTCGGGATCCCGCTGGCCGCCGGGTATCTGTCGCGCAAGCTGGGCGAGCGCGTCAGGGGCCGTGCCTGGTACGAGACGCGTTTCCTGCCAAGGGTCGGGCCGGTCGCGTTGTACGGGCTGTTGTTCACCATCGTCGTGCTGTTCGCGCTGCAGGGCCACACCATCAGCGAGCGCCCCCTGGATGTTGCCCGCATCGCGCTGCCGCTGCTGGTCTACTTCGCCCTGATGTGGGGCGGCGCGTTCCTGGCCGGCCGCGCGATCGGCCTGCCCTACGACCGCACCACCACCCTGGCCTTCACCGCGGCCGGCAACAACTTCGAGCTGGCCATCGCGGTCGCGGTTGGCGTGTTCGGCGTCACCTCAGGCCAAGCGCTGGCGGGCGTCGTTGGTCCCCTCATCGAGGTACCCGTGCTGGTCGCCCTGGTCTACGTCTCCCTGTGGGCCCGGCGCCGCTTCTTCGGCCCCGCCGAGGCGCTGCGATGAACTGCCTTGACTGCCTCACCGGCCGACACCTGACCGTTCCCGCCGTCGGAGTGTGCGTTGACTGCGGCGCGGCGCTGTGCCTGGAGCATGCGCACATTGAGGTCGTGCATCGCACGAGGCTCGTACCGCTGGGCCGGATGGTGCAGGTGGAGCCTCCGGCACGGCTGATCACCTGCCCGGCCTGCGCCGCCGCCCGAAAGGCCGCAGGAGTGACTTCTGCCCATCAAGGGGGACTGCCGTATGACCGGTAAGCCAAGCGTGTTGTTCGTCTGCGTCCACAACGCCGGACGTTCCCAGATGGCCGCAGGCTGGCTGGCGCATCTGGCCGGCGACAAGGTCGAGGTCCGCTCGGCCGGATCGGCGCCCGCCGACCAGGTCAACCCAGCCGCCGTTGAGGCGATGCGCGAGGTCGGCATCGACATCACCGACCAGCAGCCCAAGATCCTCACCATCGACGCGGTCGAGGCCTCCGACGTGGTCATCACCATGGGTTGCGGGGATGCCTGCCCGATCTTCCCGGGCAAGCGGTACGAGGACTGGAAGCTCGACGACCCGGCGGGGCAGGGCATCGAGGCCGTCCGGCCGATCCGCGATGAGATCCGAGACCGCATCGAGAAGCTGGTGGCAGAGCTTCTGCCTGCCTGATCCCACGCCGGGCGCCCGGATGGCGGTCAGAAGGAGGGGGCGTCAGGCTCTTTGCCCTGCCGGGAGCCGCTGATGGCGACGCCCGGGACGAGTCCCGTCCGTCCCGGGCGCGCGCGGCGGGCGCCCGCGGCCAGGAAGAGAGAGGCTTCCCTTATCCCGATTCATCGACTATCGTCGATTAACGATGGAAGAGGAAAAGGGGCCCGTGCCGCGCGCCGAGGCCGAGGAGTATGCGAGCTGGTTCAAGGCGCTCGCCGACGCCACCCGCATCCAGATCGTGTCGCTGCTGGCCAGGAGCCGCAGGCCGATGACCGTGGGCGAGATCGTGGACGCCGCGAACGTGGGCCAGTCCACGGTCTCGCATCACCTGAAGATTCTGGCCGAGGTCCGGTTCGTGCTGGTGGACCGGCAGGGCACCTCCAGCCTGTACCGGATCAACGACAACTGCGTGAGCTGCTTCCCGACGGCCGCCGACGTGGTGATGGGCAAGCCGGTGCCCGCCCCGCCGACCTGCGAGTGAGGAGATCGACCATGGCGGACGAAGAGATCATCCTGCGCTACTCCGGTCTGGCCAGGGCGGCCATGAACGGCGAGCGCGTCGCCGACTGCGGCGACGACGCCTTCACACAGGGTAGGTTCGGCCCGGCAGGGTACGACGACACCTCCGGCCTGCCCGAGGCGGCCGTGCGGGCCAGCCTGGGCTGCGGCAATCCAGTCGCGGTCGCCGAGTTGCGCGCCGGGGAGAGCGTGCTCGACCTGGGCTCGGGCGGCGGCATCGACGTGCTGCTGTCGGCGCGCCGAGTAGGCCCCTACGGCCAGGTGTACGGGGTGGACGCCAGCCCTGACATGCTGCGGCTGGCCCGCCAGAACGTGGCCGCCGCCGGTGCCGCGAACGTGACGTTCCTGCACGGCACGATCGAGCGCGTACCACTGCCCGACCACGCGGTGGACGTGGTGATCTCCAACTGCGTGGTCAACCTGTCCGACGACAAGGCTACGGTGCTCGCCGAAGCCTTCCGCCTGCTGCGGCCCGGCGGCAGGTTCGGCATCAGCGACGTCGTCACCGACGCCGAACCCGGCGACGGGCTCGACAGCGCGCTCGACAGCGGCGATGGCGACACTGCTGCCCGTCGCGCGCGCCGGGCAGAGGTGGAGCAGCGCATCGGCTGTGCGGCCGGCGCTCTGTCCGTGGAGGACTACCGGCGGCTGCTGGCGAGGGCCGGGTTCGTCGGCGTCCGCATCACGCGCACCGCCGATCACGGCGAGGGCGTGCATTCGGCCATCGTCCAGGCTGCCAAGCCCGCGATCGGTCCCGGCCTGGAGATCAGGCCGATGCGCGCCGCCGACGCCGCGCAGGTCCTGTCCATCTACCAGGCCGGGCTCGACACCGGCCAGGCCAGCTTCGAGACCATGGCCCCAAGCTGGGAGGGCTTCGACGCAAGCCGCCTGCCGCACCTGCGCTACGTGGCCGCCGACACCGAAACCGGCGAGGTCGTCGGCTGGGTGGCCGCCTCGCCGGTGTCCACCCGTCCCGCCTACGCGGGAGTGGTGGAGCACAGCCTCTACGTCCACCCCGGATGCCAGGCACACGGCATCGGCCGGGCGCTGCTGACCGCGTTCGTCGCCGCCGCCGAGGACGCGGACGCCTGGACGATCCAGTCGAGCGTCTTCCCCGAGAACGCCGCCAGCCTGTCACTGCACCAGGCGCTCGGCTTCCGAGTGGTGGGCACCCGCGAGCGCATCGCCCGCCACCACGGCCTGTGGCGCGACACGGTCCTCATCGAACGCCGCAGCGACCACGCAGGGCGATAGCCCAAGTCACACACCAGCATCACATCCCGACTGCTGGCTGGGCGATCCAGAGGAACAGCCGTCTGATTTCGTCGGTCAGTAGAGACATCGTTTGTTGGTGAGTTTGGACAGCGGTTGGCGATCAACAGGCG